>CAJVYE010000064.1 GCA_913009285.1 uncultured Nitrospirota bacterium
ATACGATCCAACAGAGAGTGGTTTTAATAAGATCATCGTGGCAACAGCAAATTCGATCCGCTTTTATTCTGACCTGAATAATGATAGAGACGAACCGGAACCAGATGGGGATACATGCGATTCCAATGAAGATATTACCTTTTCTTTTTGGAATAATACTACAATACGTAGAACCAACTTTTTTAATGGTAGGACTATTGTTGAGTGTGGTGGAAATGGAAAAAGACCAAATCCACAGCCTTTAGCAGAAAATATTACTGATCTTACTTTTGAATACTGTTACGACTATAATAAAGATACAGGACAAGAAATTTGTTATGATGATTACAGTGAGATTGACGAGCCTAATGAACAGAATAATCGTGATGCTATCAGACGAATTAGAATCTCCATTACTGCCAGGACAGCAAGGAGGGATCCCTACTGGCCGCATGATAATGGGTATCGCTTTAGAATCCTTGAGGATAGTGTGAAACTGAGGAATATGGGATTATAATTTGTTTTCTGTTTTCGAATGTCGATTTATAAGGAGAAAGCATATGATATATCGGGCTAAAGAGGAGGACTTCTGTTCCAGGAATATTACATCTGATGAACGAGGCGCGGCATTGATCATAGCCCTTCTCATAATGGTAGTCCTGTCCGTGCTGGGTACAATGGCAATAATGATCACTTCAACCGATATCAAGATCAGTAACAATTACAGACAGTACCAGAACTGTTTCTATGCGGCAGACGGTGGTATCGAGTTGAGTAAATGTCTAATTCAAAACCGTGATAATATACAGAATTGCACTAACCAAGCAGAAGACGAAATAATAAATGACTCTTCCTTCCTAAATGACGATATTAGTGATAATCTTATCATTGGTGATGATAAATATGAACCTGATATCAACGTCGATATAGGTTTGCCCGTGGATATAGATATCGATTTTAATGGTCAAGCGCCAGGGAACTCGTTATCTAAAACAAATGTAGAGCGATTTCAAATAGATTCTGTAGCCAGAAGGGATGGCAATGCCTGCTCTAATGTGGAGACTGCCTATCGATATGGTAGGTTCATTATAGGAGGAATGTCATGAAAAATATTTTAAATAATATATTAATTACTTTAGTCATTATATTTATTCTACTACCATTTAACACCCTGGCTCAGACTTTGCCTGACCATACTGCTTATCCACCATTCCTGTGTCAATCCACGCCTAGTGTCCTGATAATCTTGGATAACTCAAAGAGTATGCTTTTGCCTGCTAATGCAGATTATTTTGAATTAAATCCTAATGCTCCGCCACTTAGCTCTCCTGATGGGCTGTCTTTTAATATAAATGAGCCTTATGTTGGTTACTTTGATCCAAATGCCGTGTATTCTTATAACAATGCCTTTGACCTCTTCACAAAGAATAATACTGGTACTGTCACCACAGAGGAGTGGATGAAGGGAAACATCCTGAATTGGATTACTATGAGGCGTATAGATATAGCAAGGAAGGTGCTTGTAGGTGGTAAGGTGGGGGTGCTTGTGGATGGTAAGGTAGTAAATACACGTTCTGGTGAAGGACAGAGAATATTGATAGGAGAGGAGGATACTCCGAACTCCTATCCAGGGGCAGCATTCATAAAAGAAGCACTCATAGGAGAGCAGGGTTTTTGGTTTGGGGTAAAGGATGGGAGCCTCTATGTGGTTAATAAGACCGATGTGACCAGTAAACAACAGGTCTTTACATTAGGAACTGAATTTAAAATACAGGTTGTAGTAGCAAAAGATGATCCCGGGGTTTATGACAATCAGGGCAATCCCCTGGGTATTATCCAGAGAATGGGTGATAAAGTACGATTTGGTCTTGAGCTTTTTAATGTTAAGGCTGTTAATACAGTTTGCGAGGGGCATGGAGATATGTGTCCTCCACCGGAAAATACATTCCAGAACATAGACAAATGTATGAATAATCCTATGGCAGGAGGTGACGGAGGTGACAGTGGCGATGGAGGTCCAGGAGGTGGCGCTGGAGATGTAGGAGGAGCACAAAAAGGAGAATGGGTAGATGTGGATAACTGGAGATGTACTGTGTCAGATGGCGGTATGATCGTAGTGCCGGTAGGTTCCGGGAATAAGGCGCATATAGATTTGATAGTCGCCTGGATAGAATTTGGTAAGAGTTTCCTCAGGGATGAGGCAGGAGGTCACAAAGAAGGTGAAGGTGGTGGAGGTGGAGGTGGAGTGAATATTGCAGGAGTAGGAAACGAAATGCATCCAAAGCCAGGGGATACAGGTTGGACCTGGACATGGACCTGGTCGCCATTGGCAGAGGCGTTATTCGAAGGGGTTAACTATTTTAAACAGATAACGCCAGCTTATTATAATGACCTTAGTGCTCCTAATGATTATTTAATCAATGATTATTTGGTCAATAATAAGCTATGGGATCCTTATTATTATGAGGAAATCAAAGATTTTGTCCCCTGCTGTAACACTTATATTATACTTATCACTGATGGACAATCCACTGATGATAGGCAGGCGAATCTTGAAGGGGGAACCTTTCGAGATCGTGATACTCCTATAGATAATGATCCTTTACCTCCAAATAATGATCCTGCTGCCTATCCCCCTAATGTCCAGGGGAGACGGGGTCCTGACTTTCTAGATGATGTAGCCTTGTGGGCACATACATATGATTTAAGAGACAAGGAAGGCAAAGATCTTGCTGGTATGCAGAAAGTAATCCTTTATCCCATATTTATTAACTTCTCTCAGGATCAAGATGCTGAAAGGGTAGCTATGCGGCTCCTTAGGGATACAGCAGACAATGGGGGTGGGAAATTTTTTGAAGCAAAGGATGGGGAGGAATTAGAGAAGGTCTTACTACTTGCCATAAATGATACCAAGAGACAGATCAAAACCGCCTCTGGTACCTCATTAGCTGTGACCGGTAAGCCAGGTGGTGGTGAGGGGACCGCATTTTATGCATACTTTCGGCCGTCTTTGGGACCACCCAATGAAGAGGTAAATTGGCTTGGTTACCTTCATGCATTATGGATTGACCCGGAGGGTAATCTAAGGGAAGACTCTGATGGTGATAAAGAATTGGTCTTAGCAGATGATGAAATAATAGAATTTTCATTCGATATAGACACTAAAGCAACTATTATTTATAGATACGAGGTTGATGCTAATGGCAATAAACTTCCAGATCCAGATAAAGTTAGCACTGATTCTCTGGATGGACTCAAATCCATCTGGGAGGCAGGGAAGAAGCTTGCCCAGATGGATGTATCTAAAAGAGAGATATATACCTATCTTGATCTCAACGGAGACAGGATAGTAGCGAACGAAGATGAATTCATAAAATTTATTGATACCAACGCCTTAACCCTTAAGCCATATCTGAGGGCAGACGATACAGGATTGTATACAGCAGAGAATATAATAAATTTCATCAGGGGAGATGATGTATCAATAACCGATGCTGATGGCAATATCATAAAAATGAGGGACAGAACAATAAATGGCGAGGTGTGGAGATTGGGTGACATCATATACTCAATACCAACAGTGGTTGGCAGACCAATGGAGAATATAGACTTCATATATGCTGACGCAGATTATTTAGAATTCTATAATAAATATCGGAATAGGGAGGCAGTGGTCTATGTTGGCGCAAATGATGGTATGCTCCATGCCTTCAGGGCAGGTGTCTATAATTCAGGGGATAATCCTGAGACAGCTGAATATGAATATGGATGGTATAAGGATGATACGGATGATAGAGGAAAGGAATTATGGGCCTACATACCTTTCAATCTATTGCCTCACCTTAAGTGGCTTACAGATCCAAATTACACACATATCTACTATGTAGATCTGAAGCCCAGGGTATTAGACGCACAGATATTCCCTGATGACCCTGAACATCCTGGTGGATGGGGCACAGTGCTTATCGGAGGCACGAGGTTTGGCGGAAAAAAATTGACAATCAATGATTTTGATGGAAGTGGAGAATCGAAGACCTTCGGGCCAGCCTATTTTGCGCTTGATATAACAGATCCTGAAACGTCCCCAAAATTGTTATGGGAATTTACACATGATGAACTTGGCTTTGCCATGTCATACCCTACAGTGGCAAAGATAGGGGATAATTGGTATGTAATTATTGGCTCAGGCCCTACAAAATATGATAGCACTAGTGATCAAAAAGCCGGCATATTTATGCTCAATCTTGAGGATGGTAAATTTATAACTAAATATGGCTTAGATGAGAGCAACGCCTTTATGGCAAATCCGATTGCTGTTGATGTTGACCTCAATATAAAAGATGAAGGCGGAAGTTATTCTATAGAGGTTATCTACATAGGCGAGACATATAAAGAGGGCGCGGATTTAAACGGGAAGATGATCAGGATATCAAAGGATGTGAATAATATATGGTATACATCAACCCTCTTCGTAACAGACCCTGGTCAGCCTATAACCACTGCTCCGGCTGTAACCACGGATGGCGATAATAATCTCTGGGTATATTTTGGAACCGGGAAATACTTTATACCTAACGATAAGATGGATAAAAATATTCAGAGCTTTTACGGTATAAAGGAGCCATGCTGGAATGGAAGCGTATTTGGTGACAGCTGCGGCAATGTAAGCAAGGGAAATCTTTATGAATCAACAGATGTGGTCGTATACGAAGATGGGGACATTAGCATAGGTGGTAGGTTTAATGATCTTATTAACGAGGTAAAAGCAAAGGATGGATGGTATATAGATTTTCCTGGAGGTGAGAGATCATTGAGTAAACCAGTGATATTCGGCGGTATGGTGCTCTTTACCACATTTGTGCCCAACAACACCAATATCTGTAGCTATGGCGGAGATGGATACCTGTATGCCCTTTATTATGAAACAG
Organism: uncultured Nitrospirota bacterium; assembly: GCA_913009285.1. Classification (GTDB taxonomy): domain Bacteria; phylum Nitrospinota; class Nitrospinia; order SZUA-224; family SZUA-224; genus SZUA-224. The sequence continues at coordinate 4,908 of CAJVYE010000064.1, forward strand.
GCACTGCCTATAAGGAATCTATCCTGGGTACTGTGATTGAGGGCAATGAAAATAAGAAAAGGCTCCTGAATAAGATATTCCTGGGACCAGGCATACCATCCTCTGTAGGTTTGCACATCGGAAAAGAGGATTCCCTTGTGGGTGGAGGTGGAGGCAGCGGGGTATTGGATGTATCGTGTGGAAGTGCTGCAAACGCATCAGGATCAAAGGTAACGGCATTTATTCAGGGGAGTTCCGGGCAGATTGCACAACAAACAGTAGCACCAGTCCTCGGCACAAACAGTAGGGTGATCTCGTGGGAGGAGAAATAGAGATAGAGAGAGAGTTATTCCCTCTCCCCCTTGGGGAGAGGGTTAGGGTGAGGGGGAGAGGAAGTAATAAGGAAAAATGAGAAAGGTATGGTGATGATTATGAAGAGGATATTGGGATTTTCGATTTTCGAATGTCGATTTTCGATTTATAAGAAGAGGATATTAATAATATTGGCCGTTTTACTTTATATAGTGGGGGTACGGACCGCACATATATCGGCTCAGACAATTATAGACTATACTGCATATCCTCCATTTATGAGTCTCTCTGCGACACCCAATATCCTGATAATACAGGATAACTCAGGGAGTATGAACAGGCCGGCATACGACAAAGGCGGTGATTATAGGAATACAGATGACACTTTTGACTCGAATAAGACATACTATGGGTATTTTGATTCTTCAAGCAAATATGATTATGATGTTACTGGTCTTAGACCTGCGTGCGGTGGCAATAACTGTTTTTTCCCTTCAGGCTCAGGAGATTGGGATGGGAATTTTCTTAACTGGGTTACCATGAGGAGGATAGACATAGCAAAAAAGATATTGATAGGAGGTAAAGCTGTAACGAGATCACCAGCCGCAGGAGTTAACTATGCATTAGAATGAGAAGTTCCTCCTGACAATGGCGCCTGTTGCAGGACATTTGTGAAACACTATAACGGTTCGGGTGTGAGCTCCCATCCTGGCGATTATTATTATGGTGTATATATTGACGGGAAGCTATATGTAAATAACAATAGCACACCATTTAATGTAAGAGGAGGGGGAAATGGAGGTATGGGTAGTTCTGGTGATTGTTATGGTAGTATTGATGGAGGTATGGGCAGTATGGTCGCTATGGTAGGACTTGGCGGCCTGGGCGGTTTGATTAGGGGCAGTATGGTCGGTATGGTCGGTATGGGAGGTATGGGAGGTATGGGAGGATGGGGAGACTGTGGATCCGGTTCGGGTAATATATACAACATTATTGTTGAGGTTGGCTCAACCCCGCCAGAGGGGATCATTCAAAAGATGAAGAAGTATGCAAGATTTGGCCTGGAGATATTTAACGATACGCAGGGGGGGAAGATTGAGCAGTATGTTAATTTTAGTGATTATGTTTATACTGATAATGAAACTCATATAGAAAAGCTTATAGACAGCATAGAAAAGATCGGAAGAGCACACGTCTGAACTCCAGTCACATTCCTTTATCTCGTATGCCGTCTTCTGCTTGAAAAAAAAAAAATAAA
>CAJVYE010000065.1 GCA_913009285.1 uncultured Nitrospirota bacterium
GGTGGAGTATATTATTCCTGATATTACTATTATAAAGACAAGCAATGATTATCAGATCATATTTAATGATGATGGTATGCCGACATTGAAGATTAACCAATTTTATCGAGATATACTCAGAAGGAAAAACAAGTCCGACCCAACACGGGAGTATTTAGAAGACAAGTTTCGTTCTGCGCTGTGGTTATTAAAGGGTATTGAACAACGGAGGCAGACTATATATAAGGTAGTGACGAGTATTATTAAGTTCCAGCGGGAATTTCTTGATAAGGGGTTATCTTATCTGAAACCACTGGTTCTGAGGACTGTTGCAGATGACATTGAGATGCATGAATCTACCGTCAGTAGGGTAACCACTAATAAGTATGTGCATACACCACAAGGTATCTATGAATTAAAATTCTTTTTCCATAGCGGAATCAACTCTGTAGAAGGAGATATGATGTCTTCTGTTATGGTTAAGGATATGATAAAGAAGATTGTTTCTGAAGAGGATTCTACAAAACCAATTAGTGATAGGCAGATTGGTGAGATGCTGAGGGAAAAGGATGTTAGTATTGCAAGGAGGACTATCACAAAGTATCGTAAGGAACTTAAGATCCCTCCAGCCAACAGACGAAAAAAGATATTTATGTGACCTTATACCTAACATTTGTAACCGTTCACGGTTTGAAATTAGAAATTAGAAATTGGAAATTTGTGTTATCGTAATAATTCACCACGGAAAGACACGGAATATCACTGGAATTTATTAATATTCATCTCACGATTCAGCGTTCTGTGAACGCTTACTAACATTTTTTACCTTTTTCGTGTTCAGATTTAGGCCGAACCATTAAATATCAAAATATACATTTTAAAGATAAATTGAAGTATTCAAAAATATATTTACCTTTTATATGTTTATTTTGATATTATAGTCAGATGATGGTGAATGAAAAGAGAGGATGTTAAGTTATTTTTTAGCGAGCCCTAAGATGGGATGCGAAAATGAGAAGTTATTTTTGTGTAAGTTCTTAACCACTGTAAACTGTTACGCTTTATTATAATAAGAAGGAGGGATACAGGTGCAAGTAACTGTTACAGGAAGAAGGATAGAGATGACAGATGCACTGAGGAACTATGCAGAGGAAAAGGTATTAAAAAAGGTAAAAAGGTATCTGGATCGTACAATCGATGCCCATATAGTATTATCAGTGGAAAAATACAGACATATAGCAGAAGTTATTATAAATGTCAGTGGGACAATAATTCATAGCAAAGAAGAGACAGAGGATATGTATTCCTCTATTGATGGTGCTGTGGATAAGATTGAACGACAGATAAAGCGGCATAAGGAAAGGATTGTTGCCTTGAAGAGCAAAAGAGAGGCAGAATTAGGTGAAAGAGAAGAGGGTATCAAGGAAACTACTACTACTAATAATAAAGAGGTTCAAGGAGATAATACAGAAAGACCACGAATTATCAAGAAAAAGCGATTAGAGGCAGAATCTATGTCTGTTGAAGAAGCTGTGAAGCTGATGGATATACAAAATAGTAATTTCCTTGTCTTTACAAATTCTAAGAATGACAAGGTTAATGTTCTTTACCAGATGAAAGATGGAAACTATGGTTTGATAGAACCTAATTAAATTGTATAGGAATTTTCATTTTAAGATTACTAAAATTAACTAATTACCGCAGAGACACAGAGAGTAATATTTTGTAAGTTCAAATTGATTCAATTTGAACTTACAACATTTTTTATTCAGCGTCTCAATGCCTCTGCGGTAAAAATAGATCGACTAAGATAATAAGTTCCAATGAGAATAACAGAGATATTAAACAGAGAATTAATTGTTGCTAATTTAAAGGCCAGAGATAAAAGAGGGGTAATTGAGGAACTTTCAGAGTTTCTTTTCAGAAAGGAAAAGATAAAAGAGAAGGATCAACTTGTAAATGCCCTCCTTGAGAGAGAGAAATTAGGAAGTACGGGAATAGGTGACAATGTTGCCATTCCTCATACCAAACAGAAAGAGTTACAAGATATATTAGCGGTCTTCGGAAGATCAAAGGAGGGTATAGAATTTGATTCCATGGATGGAAAACCTGTACAGTTTGTATGCCTTCTAGTTGCCCCTGAAGATTCTGTTGGAACACACCTTAAGGCCCTAGCCAAGATATCGAGACTCTTAAAGAGCAATTCTTTTCGTACAATATTACTGAATGCGGAGAATGAGGATGATATATATCAGATAATATTAAAAGAGGATATAGAGCTAGAGAACAGCGTGGAGGGAAGATGATAGGGGCTGTGATAGTAACTCATGGTAATTTAGGTATAGAGTTGTTAAAGACTGCTGAAATAATTGTAGGCAAGACGAGAAATATAAGTGTTGTCTCTATTGACCAAAAGGATAGTGTAGATTCAGCGAGGGAGAGGGTAAAGACGGCTATCAAAGATGTTGATGCAGGAGATGGGGTTTTACTGCTAACTGATATGTTTGGAGGGACTCCTTCTAATATAGGTATATCTTTTCTGGATGAACTTAATATTGAGGTGGTCTCAGGGGTAAATCTCCCGATGCTAATGAAAATTTCATCTATGGAAGAAAAATCGGATCTTAGAGAGGTTGCAAATCTTATCAAGGAATATGGAAAGGAGAATATCTCTGTTGCAAGTGATCTTTTATCCAAGCATGTTGAAAGGGGAAGCTGAACGTGTTTAAGGGTATAGGGGTTTCACGTGGAATAGCTTTGGGTAGGGTCTGCCTTGTGGATCGTTCAAGCATATGTGCAGTGAAGTACAAGTTAGAGAAATCAAAGATCGATGATGAAGTGAGACGATTCCTGGATGCGCTTGAGGATTCCAAATCACAAATCAGAGAGATTAGAAATCGGGTATCCAAGGATGTGGGATCAAAACATGTTTATATTTTAGATACCTACATAATGATCTTAGAGGATGAGATGCTGATCAATGAGACTGTTAGTGGGATTAAAGGGGAATGTGTCAATGCCGAGTGGGCCTTAAAGGTCTCACTGGATCGTTTTGCTGGACTCTTTGATGGTGTTGAGGATGAATATCTGAGAGGAAGAAAGGTGGATATACAACAGGTGGGGAATCAAATCATGAGGAACCTAACTGGATACCCACAAGAAAGCCTATCCGAGATGGATGAATCAGTTGTCATAGTAACTCACGATATTGCCCCTTCTGATACTATTCAAATGACATCGAAAAAGGTATTAGGTTTTGTTACTGATATGGGAGGTAAGACCTCTCATACTGGGATTATGGCATCTGCATTAGGGATACCTGCTGTAGTAGGCCTAAAGGATATAACTACCAAGGTGAAAACAGGTGATTCAATAGCGGTAGATGGAGAGGACGGAACTGTTGTAATAAATCCTACTGAGAAAGATCTTCAATATTTTTCAAAGAAAGAGCAGAGGAATAAATATCATGAAAAGAAATTAGGAGAGATCAAGGACCTGCCGGCTGAGACCAAGGATGGCTACCAGGTCAAACTTATGGCAAATATAGAGTACTCTAATGAAATTAGCTCTGTCCTTAATTATGGTGCGGAGGGGATTGGTCTCTATAGGACAGAGTATCTATACCTTAACAGAAGAGATCTTCCATCAGAAGAGGATCATTTTCTCGATTACAAAAAGATAGCAGAAGGGGTATATCCTAAGAGTGTTGTAATCAGGACATTGGACATAGGTGGTGATAAATTAGATTTCCATTTAAACCCGATACAAGAGGCAAATCCAGCTTTAGGATTAAGAGGGATCAGGTATTGCCTTACACATGTTGATATATTTAAGACTCAGTTAAAAGGAATATTAAGAGCAAGTCATTATGGAGATCTAAAGATAATGTATCCTATGATTTCCGGTATAGAAGAAATTAGGCAGGCGAATCAGATATTAAAAAAGGTACAGGATGAGTTGAGACGTGAGGGGATACCCTTTAATGAAGATATTGAAATTGGGGTATTGATAGAAACCCCTTCAGCCGTGATGGTTGCATCTCTTTTAGCTAAAGAGGTAAATTTCTTTAGCATAGGGACCAATGATCTAATTCAGTATGCCCTGGCTATTGATAGGATCAATGAACGGGTTGCATATCTATATCAACCATTACATCCTTCTATCTTGAGGATGATTAAGAGAGTCGTCTCTGCTGCTCATAAAGAGGGAATCAGGGTAGGAATATGTGGGGAAATGGGTGGAGATCCTTTAAATATACTGATATTGTTAGGATTAGGTGAGATAAGAGAATTAAGTATGAATCCTCGCTCAATTCCTGAAATAAAGAGGATGATTCGTCTTATTACACTAGAGGATGTAAGGATGATTGCTGATACAACAATGTCCCTCACATCTGTCAATGAAATAAACGAATTTGCCAGGAAAGAGCTAGAGAGATTAGGTAGTAAGGAGTAAGTACTAAATTCAAAATCCTAATGTTCAAAACATTGTTTGCGAATTTCGATGTTTGTTAAAAATCTTAGCAACGTGATACTGCATACTGCCTAGTGCCTACTGTTTTGTGCTGTGGTTATTAACCCCACAGAAAACTCAGAAGAACCTTATTATTATTGGAGGGTTATTATTATGGGAAGGACAAACTTTTTCTTTACGTCAGAGTCGGTCACAGAGGGACATCCTGATAAGATATCTGATCAGATTTCTGATGCGGTACTGGATGAGATATACAAAGAGGATCCCTATGGAAGGGTAGCTTGTGAGACATTGGTTACTACAGGTCTTGCGTTTATTGCAGGAGAGATCACAACAAGGTGTTATGTTGATATACCTAAGATAGCCCGGGAGACGATTAAGGAGATTGGGTACACCCGCGCAAAATATGGGTTTGATTACGAGACCTGTGCTGTTATAACATCTATAGATGAGCAGTCACCTGATATAGCCATGGGAGTATTAAAGGATAAGGAAGAAGAGCAGGGTGCCGGGGATCAGGGGCTTATGTTCGGATATGCCTCAAATGAGACCCCAGAGCTGATGCCCCTTCCGATTATGCTTGCTCATAAGTTGGTGATGAAGTTGACAGAGATGAGAAAGAAGGACCTTATTTCTTATCTAAGACCTGATGGAAAGTCTCAGGTTACTATAGAATATGTGAACGGTAAACCCTTACGTGTTGATACGGTAGTAATCGCTGCACAACACAGCCCTGATATAACCCTAAAAGAGATGCGCGAAGATATTATAGAAAAGGTGATAAAACCTGTTATTCCACCTGAGTTTCTGGACGAGGAGAATATAAAGTATTTCATCAATCCAACAGGGCGTTTTGTTGTTGGAGGGCCACAAGGGGATTGTGGACTTACAGGTAGGAAGATAATAGTCGATACATATGGAGGGGTAGGAAGTCATGGAGGAGGGTGTTTTTCAGGAAAGGATCCCTCAAAGGTCGATAGATCTGCTTCATATATGGCCAGATATATTGCTAAAAATATTGTTGCTGCAAAGTTAGCTGATAAATGCGAAATTCAATTGGCATACGTTATTGGTGTAGCCGACCCGGTGTCAGTTTTTGTAAATACTAAGGGCACGGGTAAATTAGATGATTCAAAGCTGGAGCAGATTGTCAGAAAAGTTTTTCCGCTTACTCCGTCTGGTATAATTAAGCACTTAAAGCTGCTGCGGCCTATTTATAAAAAAACCGCCGCTTATGGCCATTTCGGGCGTGAATTGCCAGAATTCACCTGGGAGAAAAAAGATATGGTCGGGAGATTAAAAAAGTATGCCTAAAATTATCGTTACCGGCGGGGCCGGTTTTATCGGTTCGCATTTAGTAGATAAATTAATTAAGCAAAACCATAAATTAACAGTTGTGGACGATTTATCAACCGGTAAAAAATCTAATTTAAACCCCAGAGCTAAATTCTATAAATTAAAAGTCCAGGATAAAAAACTTTCTTCAATTTTTGAAAAAGAAAAACCGGATATTGTTTATCATTTAGCCGCCCAGATGAACGTCCGTAAATCAATTGCTGATCCGATCTTTGACGCTCAAGCGAATATTATCGGCTCAATTAATTTACTTGAGAATTGCGTCAAAAACAATATTAAAAAATTTATTTTTATTTCAACCGGCGGCGCGATTTATGGCGATGGGGCTGAAATTCCCACCCCGGAAACAGCCCTGGAACAGCCAATTTCACCTTATGGTATCGCCAAATTAAGCATAGAAAAATATTTATATTATTATCAGCGGCAATATAAATTATCCTGCGCTATCTTGCGCCTGGCCAATATTTACGGCCCCCGCCAAAATTTTCAGGGTGAGGCAGGAGTGGTTGCTATATTTTGCAACCAGCTTAAGAATAAAAAACCGCTCACAATAAATGGCGGCCAACAAACCAGAGATTTTGTTTATGTTGGTGATGTGGTTAGTGCATGTCTGGAAGTATCGGCTAAAAAAATACAGG
>CAJVYE010000066.1 GCA_913009285.1 uncultured Nitrospirota bacterium
CGGCATACGAGATAAAGGAATGTGACTGGAGTTCAGACGTGTGCTCTTCCGATCTGTTCAATTCCCCTTGGGTATCTTTGGTGTGGCTATGGGCATTGCCGTGCTTCCGATGATGTCTGGTCAGGTAGCAAGGAATGAGATAGAAAAACTAAAGGATACACTATCCTTTGCAATACGACTAGTACTTTTTATCACAGTACCAGCAACAATAGGGCTTATACTCCTCCGGTATCCTATTATAAGCACTCTGTTTGAAAGAGGGGAATTTGTACATATCACAACAGTAGGTGTTGCACAGGCACTCTTCTATTATTCGGTAGGACTCTGTGCCTTTGCCGGTCTCAAGGTTGTTATACCAGCATTCTATTCTATGCATGACACAAAAACACCTGTAAAAATAGGTGCTTATGCAATGTTAACTAATATAATACTTAATGTTATACTTATGGGGCCATTAAGGCATGGGGGACTGGCTCTAGCTACCTCGCTTTCATCATTATTGAATGTCAGCTTGCTGATATATATTTTGAGAAAGAGGATTGGAAGGATAGGGGGTAGAAAAATACTGTTTTCTTTTATAAAACTCCTTATAGTATCTATAATCATGGGGGTAATTACTAGCTTTTTTGTCCAACATTATTTTATTTATAGTGATGATCTATCACGAAGGGTATTTATTCTCTTATCAAGTATAATCATTGCAGTTGTTTCATATATTTTATTATCTCTTATAGTTAAGAGTGAGGAGTTGCTGTTTTTATTGAAACTTATTAGGGGGAGAAAGGAGAAAGAACGATCAAAATAACACGAGGATATCTCATGCATTTTTTTAGTTAAACTATAAATGACTTTACTGCAAAAACCTCAAAAGTGGGAACCTGCAACCTTTAGGTTGCGTAAGTGGCAGTTTTATAGTAAGCTTTTTCGCAGTGAAGTCATAAATCTTTTGATGAAAGGTGGATATAAGCATGAAATGCAATGTAGGAACAATTGACAAAGTAGTTAGGATCATCATAGGGGTGGTTATTATAGGATTAGGATTTTATTTTAAAAGTTTGTGGGGAGCAATAGGAGCAATTCCTCTTTTTACTGCTTTTATTGGATGGTGCCCAGCTTATTTGCCTTTAGGCATCTCCACTTGCAAGGAAAAGTAATAACAACCGCTTCAACATGGACTGCCAAAACCGCCTCTCCCTATAAGTCGCTCTGGGTTTAGCAGTCGGTTAACCAGTTAGGTTATAATAGATATGATACAAAACCGGTAGCCGCAGGCTTTAGCCTGCGCTTTTACGCAGGCTAAAGCCTGCGGCTACGGGGAGAAAAGACTTCTTGCGCGAAAACGGTGGAAGATTCAGGTAATAAATGATTTCATCCCTTTCTAAGCTTGATCTTTATAAAATCATAAGTCAATAAAAAATAAAAGGGGAGATATATAATAGACTTTAAAATCAAAGATTCATGCCATATCTTTTCAGGTGAATAAAATTTAACATAGGTATAGTAAGAGAGAGGGATAAGAGAGGTGAGTAAAATCCATGCCCTACCCCTGTAAATGCAAGCAAATGGAAGGATCCACATGAGATACCATGGTTGAACCTGAAAGTAGAGGATTATAAATAGACCGATTATAATATACGCTGACCATCCAAGTTCATCATTCCTTATAAAGAGATAAATGAAAACAAAAGTTAGGATAACCCCCACCAGCATCTTGGAATCGATCATAGCAAGATGCCATGGATTGTAATAATCTTTCAAATAATGCCATAATGTGGAGTGAAATAGATAAAAGATGCTATCATTAAACTTTTGGAGGTGTGAATAGATATTTATGCCACTAAGGAGATTCTCTATTCCACTGCGATACGGCCAAAACAGTACAATTATTATAAGAGGGAGTAGTAGTAGTGCCCTTTTATCTATCTTTTTGTAATAAAAAGGGATAAGAATTATTGGTGTATATTTTGAAAGAATAGAGAAGGACAAGGACGATACAGAGAGGAAGGGTCTGTCTTTCATTGCAAGATAGAAGGAGAGAAACAAAAAGAATATCGCCATTGAATCATTATGACCATTTGAGGCAAATTCTATCACCGATGCAGGATTCCATGCATAGATAATTACCTTTAAGATATTGTCACCTCTAAAAAGAAGTATTTTATATATAACAAATATCAAGAGAATATCAAAGATAATATAGAATAGTTTCATAAATGTAACTGTATAAGATATTTTATAAACAATAAGAGAGATGATCTGTGCCAATGGGGGATAGATTGTAGGACATCCAGGTTCATTTACCTTGTTTGCATATTCATCTTTGATGAAGGCCAGGTTATCAGAATTTGGAGAATACTTATAAGGGTTTATCCCATGGCTTTGGACCTTTCCATCCCAGAGATATCTGTAAATATCATCCGAGAGGGAAGGGGGGGAGGGTAATAATATTATCCTGAATAGTATTGAGAAGGATATTATTAGATACAATCTTTTTTTTACAGAGATTGTATCCATTCCCTTCTCCTTCAGAATAAAAAGGGAGATAAAATAGGGTATGAATGCTATAAGGTATAGAATGATAATTAAAAGGATCTCTTCCCACCAATTACTTTTTACGCCGATTATCCTATAGATTATACTTAAAGCGATTCCAGGGAGGATAATTAAATACAGATCCTTTTTCTTTTGCATAGATATTATTAGCCTTTTTTTATGGCTCGCTCAAAAATATCATCTCCCCTCTATCCTTATCAGCATCAATCAATACGGTATCCCCTTCTGAGAGTGAACCCTCTAATAACTTCAGTGCAAGGGGATCCTGAATACCTTTCTGGATCGCCCTCTTTAAGGGTCTGGCACCATATACCGGATCAAATCCCTGTTGGGTAAGGAGATCCTTTGCTGCGTCGGTGAGTTTCAGATCAATTTTTTTCTCTTCAAGTCTCTTGCAGAGGTTAGTTAACTGGATATCTATTATAGATTTTATATCCTTTGACTTAAGGTTATGGAAGATTATTATATCGTCGACCCTGTTTAGAAACTCCGGTCTGAATTGGGATCTTAAGTCCTCCAATACCCTTTCCCTCATCTCCTGATATATCTTTTTCTCATGAAGAGTATGTACATATTCTTCTGTATTCTCATCAAGGGACATCTCTGCACTTTCCTCTTTATCCTTCATACCGAGTTCTTGTATCAGTTGACTGGCGATATTTGAGGTCATTATAATAACCGTATTCTTAAAATCGACAGTTCGGCCATGTCCATCTGTCAATCTCCCATCATCAAGTACCTGTAGGAGGATGTTAAATACCTCAGAATGGGCCTTCTCTATCTCGTCAAAGAGTATTACAGAATATGGTCTTCTCCTCACAGCTTCTGTAAGATACCCCCCTTCATCATACCCAACATATCCTGGTGGCGCACCTATAAGGCGTGACACAGAAAACTTTTCCATATACTCAGACATATCCACCCTTACCATTGCCTGATCATCGTCAAAGAGAAATTCTGCTAATGCCCTTGCTGTCTCTGTCTTTCCTACACCTGTAGGCCCGAGAAATATAAAGGAACCAATAGGTCGGTTAACATCCTGGAGTCCGGCCCGCCCCCTCCTTACTGCATTGGATACTGCTATGATTGCCTCATCTTGACCAATTACCCGTCTCTTAAGCCGTTCCTCCATCTTCACCAGCTTTTCTATTTCTCCTTCCATCATCCTGGAGACCGGAATGCCTGTCCATTTTGCTATGATAATAGCAATATCCTCATCATCTACCTCCTCCTTAAGCATTCTCTTGTCCTTCTGAAGCTCGGCTAACCTCTTATTTTCACTGTCTAGATCATTCTTAAGCTGCGTAAGTGTCCCGTATCTTAGCTCGGCTACCTTTCCAAGATCCCCTCTTCGTTCTGCCAATTGTTCTTCCAGTTTTGCCTTTTCTATCTCTTCCTTCAAGGAGCGAATCTTTTTTATGGATTCCTTCTCATTCTGCCAGTGGGCCTTCATATGGCTGCTGGTCTCCCTTAATTCTCCAAGCTCCTTCTCTATCCTTTTGAGCCTCTCGGTCGATCCTTTATCTTTCTCCTTCTTAAGCGCCTCCTTTTCTATCTCGAGCTGTATAATCTTCCGCTCGATCTCATCTATCTCTGTTGGGAGAGAATCGATCTCTATCCTGAGATGTGATGCAGCTTCATCTATTAGATCAATAGCCTTGTCTGGTAGAAATCTGTCAGTTATATATCTGTTGGAGAGTGTGGCTGCAGCAATGATTGCCGAGTCCTGTATACGGACCCCATGGTGCACCTCGTAGCGTTCCTTTAAACCCCTCAGTATAGCAATTGTATCTTCCACTGTGGGTTCACCTACATATACTGTCTGGAATCTCCTCTCAAGTGCAGCATCTTTTTCTATATATTTGCGGTATTCATTCAAGGTTGTAGCACCTACACACCTTAGCTCACCCCTTGCTAATGCAGGTTTTAGCATGTTGGAGGCATCCATAGAGCCCTCTGCTGCCCCTGCTCCAACAAGGGTATGAAGCTCATCAATAAATAGGATGATTCCACCAGCTGCCTCGCTTATTTCTTTTATAACAGCCTTCAGCCTATCCTCGAATTCACCACGGTACTTTGAACCAGCGATTAATGAGGCTATATCAAGGGCTACCAGTCTCTTTTCCTTCAAACCTTCAGGCACATCACCGTTGACTATCCGCTGGGCCAGTCCCTCTATGATAGCTGTCTTACCCACTCCAGGTTCACCTATCAGAACAGGATTGTTTTTGGTTCTACGGGATAGGACTTGAATCACCCTCCTTATCTCATCGTCACGTCCTATGACTGGATCGAGTTTCCCTTTCTTAGCTAGATTTGTCAGGTCCCTGCTGTATTTAGATAGTGCCTGATACTTATCTTCTGGACTCTGGTCAGTTACCCTCTGCGAACCCCTGACAGTAACCATTGCCTTAAGGATGAGATCTTTGGTTACACCCTCAGAAGAGAAGATAGCCGAAGATACTCCATTCTTCTCATCAGCAATAGCAATAAGGAGATGCTCGGTACTGACATACTCATCCTTTAACTGTTCTGCCTCCTTGAAGGCAGAGTCCATTACTTGTTTCAGCCTAGGGGAGATATAGACCTGTCCAACAGCCCCACTACCAGATACCTTGGGGAGTTTCTCTAATTTTTCTACCACCTTTTCAAGAATGATCTTTGGATCGGCACCTAATTTTTGAAGAATAGGTACAACTACTCCGCCGGTCTGTTCAATGAGGGCATGAAGAAGGTGCTCAACATCAATAGTCTGATGTCCATACTTTTCCGCTATTGATTGGGCCTCCTGAATCGCCTCCTGAGCCTTTAATGTAAATTTATCAAATCGCATTTTCTTCTCTCAGTTAGAGGTTAGAGATTGGAGGTTAGAGGTATTTTCAGCCTCCAACCTTCCCCCTTATTTAGGAGATTTCTCGATCTCCATAAATATCACACCATTCTTGAATATACGTACAGTACCGGTCGATTCAGAGATGACTATTGCAGTTGCATCTGTTACAGATGTAATCCCGGCCGCTGCTATATGCCTACTCCCTAATCCCTGTGGAAACTTCTCCTGTTCCAGGGCAGCACTTAGATGTCTGCCTGCAGAGACTACTATCCCATCCTCACGTATAATAAAGGCCCCATCTATAGCTGAGAACTCCTTGATAGTATCTCTTAAACTAGGATCCACAATATTTCTCTCCTCTTCTGGATAGCCTCTAAAGGGATTAATTATTATTTGACGGGAGAGTTGTAATACCTTTTTATCATCCCCAATAACAAACATAGCACCTACTGCCTTCCCCTCTCTACCCTGATGGGCAAGTTCTACAGCAAGATTTAGAACTGTTTCAAAAACTTCAGGTTTTAATTTAACTGTTATATCTGATATGTTATTCGATGTCAGTACCTCGAACTCCCTACCTATATCCAATACTACAATATTATCGAGATTATCAAGGGAACCAAACCTAGGTATACCTGATATACAAACGATCTTATCTCCCTTTCCCACAATACTTGCAGACAGCGCCATAACAACCGCTATCTTTATCTGCCCTACACGGGTAAGATTGACATTTGGCACCATAAGCACTTTTTTTGCCATCGTTGATGCCTTCCTGAATGTCTCTTTATTCCTCGTCACAAATATTATATCTTGCCTTTTTGACAGATATTTCAATATATCAAAATCATTAATCACATCGGCACATAAAAGGATAGTACTCGCCTTTATCTTTGTAGCTATCTCACTGGCTGATTCGATAATCACCTTATTTAGAGGCTGTTCGGTCTCCTTCTTGGATGTCTCAGATCGGAAGAGCGCCGTGTAGGGAAAGTG
>CAJVYE010000067.1 GCA_913009285.1 uncultured Nitrospirota bacterium
GTAGGAGTTTGCAGGAAATATGCTTTACCATCCATGTCTTGGGTGTCACAATATGTACTTTGGGACTACGACCCATTACACCTCGCAGATCATATCTGCTGTTCCCATGGCAATAGAAGGTGGATTAGAACTGCCATTGGTATGGAACTGTGGAGGGTATGAATCCATTGAGATTATAAAACTACTCGATGGAATCGTGGATATCTATATGCCGGATGTAAAGTACAGCGAGAGTGAGCCAGCAGGGAAGTATTCTGATGCCCCTGATTATCCATCTGTTATATTCCCTGTACTTAAGGAGATGCACCGGCAAGTTGGAGATCTTGAAGTGGATAGTATGGGGATAGCGCATCAAGGGTTACTGGTACGTCACTTGATTATGCCCTATGATCTTGCAGGGACAAAGAAAATTGTAGAATTTATATCCAGGGAGTTATCTCCTGAGACGTATATAAATATAATGGATCAATATCGCCCCTGTTATAAGGCATCTGATTATCCAGAATTGAACAGAAGGATTACGATCAGAGAATATGAAGAGGCTGTAATAATGGCAGAGAGGGCTGGTCTTAAAAGGGGATTTGGGAGAAGAAAGTGAAAAAGATCTACTTCATACTTACCTGTGGAATTATATCTCTTCCTGATGTTAATGTATCTGAGGGCGATTTTATAATATTAGTGGTGATCAGTACAATGATCTCAGATTTACTTGTGCTGTCTGTTGTATGTCTGAATAATACACCCAGGACCGGAATACGTCCCAGCAGAGAGATAGATGATTTTGTATTCTCTTTCCGTTTCCTAATCAGTCCGGCTATGAAGATGGTATCTCCATCCTTGGCAAGGAGCTCTGTGGTCACCTCAGTGGTGGTCTTTCCTGGTTTACCTCCTGTAAACTTTGCACCGCTTACCTCTGGGTGAATCTTCATGGTTATATTGCCATCATCCATTACATTAGGTGTCAGGACCAATTTGGTGCCGATATTATAAAACTTGATGCTCTCCTGTGTTACCCCTTGTGATACCGTAATTTCGGAATATCCTAATTCTTCGCCGATATTGATAGTTGCCTCTTTATTATCGAGTACTAATATCTTTGGTGTAGCCAGGGTATTCAACCTCCCCTCATCCGTAAGGTTGTTTAGAAAGATTTTAAGATCATTACCCATAACGCCGAAGAAGAGCCCAGGCATTCCGGTATCAAAGAGTTTGGTGAGATCTCCGGATTCTTTGGTAAGTAGATTGGTAGGGCTGCTCTGGAGAGTGGTAGGGGCGTTTTCGATTTCAAAGGCAGTATTCCAATCGATCCCCAGGGAGGAGTCATCAGTTAGGGTTATCTCCAGTATCTTTGCCTCTATCAGCACCTGTTTGGGAGGTCTGTCCAGTTTCTTGAGCAGCTTCCTGATCTGTTTTATAGCCTCGGTTTTATCTTCGATGATCAATGTCTTTTCCGGTTTATAAAGCAATACCTTTTCAGGGGCTGATACCATGTTTTTTATAATCTTGTATGTCTCGTCCAGATCAGCATAATTTAATCTTATTGTCGCTACCTCTACCCCTGCAAGTGGTCCCTTTTTTCTTATCACTTTCTCTTCTTTTGTGATAAAGATGATGTTATCTTGGGTGGTGTATGAAAAACCGCTGATCCTAATAATGGCATCCAGGGCCTCTTTTACAGATACATTATACAGGGTCAGCGATATATTTCCTGATACCTCCTTGCCTATTACCATGTTAAGCCTCTTTTGTATTGCAAGGGCCTTAAGTACATCACGAATATCTGCCTCATTGATATTTACATCAAGGATATCTTCTCCTTCAAATTTGAAGATCCTTTTTCCGGCCTCTTCCATACTACTCAGAGGTCGTTCTTCTGAAAATCCCCCCTTATCCCCCCCTTTATCAAAGGAGGGGTAGGGGGAGATTAGTCTTTCTTCTGAGCTAGTGTAAAGAGGTAGAAAAGATGATACCCCTAAAATGATAAGAATTATTAGTATCTTACTGTAAGGTCTCATTGTCTTTCCCTTTCATATTTAAAGAGACTCGCTTTTTGCCATTACTTAAGAAAATAACCCCGTCTTTTATGTCTACAACCTTAAATCCCATGATATATTCCCCTATTCCTACTATCTTGTTGTTGATTATTGCGATGGGTTTTTTATTGTTGATAATAGTAGCCTTCAATTTAAGTTTCTTTATTGCATTCTCTATTCTATTATCCTCATTTTCCTCCCCTTTTTTTGATAAGGTTTCTTTTTTATGTAGCGAGATGGTCGGAAAGAATAGATCCTTCTTTAAGGAGGACTTTATATGCTTCTGGACATCCTTCTTTTGGGTCTCCTGGTTGCTTGCTGTTAATAGTTTGTTCATATCCTTTAAGATTAGATCAGGATGCTGTTCTGGTGTCCTGCCAGATTTGACCAGGGAAGTGGGGGCTACTCTGGTCTTTTTTTCCCACAAGAATCTGTATGTAAGTATAATAATCAGTACAACAGCCAGTCCAAGCATGATGTATATTTTGATTTTTGATTTATTCATCTTTCACCTGAAAATCCCCCGCAACCCCCCTTTTCCAAAGGGGGGAATTTGTTTTTCCCCCCTTTATTAAAGGGGGGTTAGGGGGGATTAGATTGCTGCAAATATTGACAAATGCATCTTTGTTTTCATTATCCCAGTTAATGAGGGTTTATTAATTGTTATCTCTTCTATTCTTATAACACGGTTGGCGTTCTCTATCTGATAAAGGAATTTGTAAAGGTTCTTGAATCTGGCCTCGACAGTTATATTCACAGGGATTTTTGAATAGATAGACCCCTTTTCTGGTTTGTTAGGGATTATTGACATCAGTTTTACTTTGTTATACTCTGCAATTTTGTTTATATTCTTAAGAAAGGCAGGTATATCCTCCTTTCCCGGGAGTCTCTTTTCGAATTCTTTTAATTTTTTTCGTATATGAGTTGTCTCTTCTTTAATAGTTTCCAGGCCGATATTGACTTCCTCTGCAAGTTTGAGTTTGTTCTTCAGTTTCTCCTCTTTTACCTTCAAGGCTGTCATTTTTACCCTCTCTCTGTTAAAAAAGGAGGTATAAGAGACCAATAGCAAAAATATTATGGATACAACTGCAATAATGTCTATCTTCCGAATCATTTTTCTCTTTCCTCTGAAAATACTCAGTTAAAACCACAAAGGCACAAAGAGCACAAAGAGAATTGACTTTTTTGTGCTCTTTGTGCCTTTGTGGTTTTTCATTCTCCCTATATCGTAAATCAAAAAATCACCTCAATCTCAAAATCCACTGTAACCGGATTTTTGTTGTCATTAAGTATGGATCGATTCAACCTTACCTTTGGAAAATATATTGATTCTGTCAGCTCTGACAGGAAGTCAGCCAGGTCATTGTTTGATAATGCCGTACCTTGTATCTTCAGCATAGGTTTTTTGTTCGTCTCAATATTATTTACATCTTTTCTTCCATTTTTCGGCTTATTCTTCTTTACTACGAAGTAACCTGTCTCCACAAATTCATCTCTTTCTGATCTATTTACTTGTGAGGCACCTTTTATAAAGGAAGAATTCTCCTCCCATTTTAGCCCTGTAAGCCACATATTATTACTTATCCTCTTTTCTAACTCTGAGAATATAGCGCTGACCGATCTCTTATCTATGAGGAGATTAATCCTTCTTTTCATTCCGATCAATCTGTTCATCTCTATCTTGAGTGTCTTCAACCTATTTATCTTTTCCTCTGTCTCTTTGTTCTGTGCGCTTAAAGTAGCGATCTTCATTTCATAACTGATTACCTCCTTTTTCAGAAAGGAAAATCCAATGGCTGTAAGAAGCGCGGCCACCATGGCGATACAGAGCCACATATATATACGACTTATTATCTGACCTCTTAATATTATATCAAAAGGTATTAAGTTTACTTCCTTTACCCTTGTTGCTTCCATCTTATTCCTCTCAATGCAAGTCCGAGTGTGACGCTGAAATGGGGTGCCTTTCCTCTTAATGAACTCTCTCCATTTAAAAATGGTGTTAGAGGATTTACTATACTCGTTGTAATACCTGTTGTATATTCTATATGCCTCTCCATATTTTTGATGTAGAATCCATTGCCTATCAGATATGTGGTGTCTATTGTAATACCCTGCATCTCTGATGAAAAGTAGATCATGACCTTTTTTATCTCCTGATCCAGCTCCTCTAGTTGAGGTGATACGATCTCGTATACTGTATTTGCGATCCTGTTCATCCGCTCCATCCTCTCATCACCCTTTTCCTGTGCCTTTTCAAAAACGGTTGGATTTAATCCTACCTTATAAAGGAGCTCTTTGGCCCTACTACGTTCCAGGCTGAGGTTGTTTATTAATAAACCGATCATATTTTCTATCCCCCACTGTATGTTTCTCTCAAGGAGGATATCATTGCCACACAAGATAGTGATAGAGGTATCAAGGTCTTTCATGTTAATGACCATGATCCTCTTTTCTTTCTCCTTGTCGTTTTCCTTATCCGGTCTTGACTTTGGTGGCATGGAGGCAGTGTGTAAATATCTCATGGCCCTGACCACAGCACAGGCGCTTATGTCGATCGCCTTTAGTCTCAATCCTGCCCCCTTTATGATCGATATATGGCTGTATACATCCTCCCTTTTGCTTGATATCAAAAGTGATTTCTGCTTCCCATTTCTCCTCTGACCATTCTGGCCAATGGGTACATAGTCAATGACAGCCTCATCTATTCCGTAAGATAGATGTGCCTTTGCCTCTTTGATAATTGACTCTTCCTCGCTCTCTCCTTCAGATGGTGCAACTTTGACAGGGATTATGTCTAGCTTTGAGGCTGCCATGACCGATACTACAGTCTTTCCATGAAAAGAAGATTCCTTTAACATTTCTCTAATAGTATCGATGATTCCGTTCTCTTCTCCTTCATTATCTCCTACACCAACAGGAGGGAGATCCCTCACGACCATGTCCTGTATTCTCCATCCTTCAGAGGTCCCTCTTAACTGGAGCAGTTTTATGGATGTTAGATCGATCTCCAGCGCTATTGGAGAATATGTTGTCATTTTGAGCATCTATTAAATCCTCGTTAACTGCTTGAAAATAGGTCTTCTTTCTTGTCACCTACGGGATAGTGTAATATATAGTAATCTTAGGGCTATAGTTTGTGTCTGCGTATTCTGTTGAGTAAAATATTCCGTCAAGGGATGAGCTTGCTTCATCGGATGCCTTCAGTAATATACCGTAGTAGGAGCTAGGATCATCCAGCCATCCCTGTGCCAGCGTTGAAGGGAGGTTCCAGCTATACCAGCTGAAGTCGCCTGATGTTATGGTTGTGGTGGCCTCCACTGTCGGATCATAATCCCCTCCGTCAGTTGACCAGCCCGGGCCTGTGCCGTCTGGCCTTAACCATGTTGCGCCATCGGGGTTGCCACTGCCATTCATTGTTCCCTCCAACCATGAACGTGTAAGCTTGTTGATATTGACATCGATCTGACCGCTCCCGGAGTTGTCATACATGTAAAGTTCCATAACTGCCCCTTGGATGATGGCGCCGGCAGGCATTACAGTCAGGTCAAACTTTATTAGCCCCCTATAGAGACCTGAATCCGCACCAATATATATACTTGTCGACCCGCCATAATTTTTTGAAGAATTTGTATTTGTAATATATACATCTTTCTCAGCGAGAATAACTATTTTTAAATTCGCCCCCCCCCCCTACATCCGGGGTTATTATCCTGGTCACGGTCTTTTTGGCTATTATTGTACCGGCGTCTTCGACTGTTCCTGTTGAGGTGATGACTATATCGGTTAATGGATCAAGAAGTAAGGCCTTTGTATTATAAAAGCCATTGCCAAATCTCTTATTTGTGAATATATCGCCCCTTAGTGATGTGTTTTTCATCAATTCAAAGAGTGTATGCTGGACCCCTGCCTCGGCGATATATAATGCATCCTGTTTCTTAAGCTGGTTGGGTGATGCCGAAATATTTATCCCGCTGCGTCTGTTCATAGCGATCCCTATCATAATCAGGAGGCTGGTCATGATTATTACAGTCACCATGGCTATCCCGCTCTGAGGATTTTCGATTTTCGATTTTCGATTTTCGATTTGTTTATTCGTGAAACTATTCATAGCAAACCCCTTTTAAAATTTTCAATTTTCGATTGACAATTTAATTCTTTCACCTGAAAATATTCCCCCTCACCCTAACCCTCTCCCCCTGGGGTGTGGGGACTGGTAATTGACTCCCTCCCCCTTGATGCGGGAGGGTAGGGGAGATCGGAAGAGCGTCGTGTATGTAAAGAGTGTAGATCTCGGTGGTCGCCGTATCATTAAATCAAAACAGCACCATGTT
>CAJVYE010000068.1 GCA_913009285.1 uncultured Nitrospirota bacterium
GTGTTACAGTTTCTCTTCTAGTACGTGCTGCGCAATGTAGTGTTGGGTGGTGGTGTAGGTGCGCATAGAGGTTGGTTTGATTTTATGGTGTTGTTTTTAGTTTGTTTTTTTTTTCAAGCAGAAGACGGCATACGAGATAAAGGAATGTGACTGGAGTTCAGACGTGTGCTCTTCCGATCTGAGAAGGGATAAACCTTTTATTGCTGTGAATTGTGCTGCACTTCCAGAAGGGCTTTTAGAGAGTGAGCTCTTTGGCCATGAAAAGGGCTCATTTACAGGGGCACTCGGAAGAAAGATAGGAAAATTTGAGCTAGCCAATCAGGGCACAATCCTTTTAGATGAGATCAGTGAAATGGATCTTCCATTACAGGCTAAACTTTTAAGGGTCTTACAGGAGTATGAGATAGATAGGGTAGGTGGGAGAGAGCCCATACCTGTGGATGTAAGGATCATTGCGACTACGAATATAGAGTTGAGGGATGCCATCAATAAGGGGAGGTTTCGGGAGGATCTCTTTTATAGATTGAATGTAATTCCATTGATAATACTACCATTACGAGAGCGAAAAGATGATATCACACTCCTTGCAGATTATTTTTTCAAGAAGTATACTTCTATCAGTGGAAAAAAAATTTCAAAAATCTCAGAGGAGACTATCTCTTTCTGGATGAAGTATGATTGGAAGGGGAATGTGAGGGAGCTGGAGAATGTAATTGAGAGGGCTGTTCTTCTCTGTGATGGAGATGTTATTTTACCCACACACCTTTTTATGGAGGGAGGGATTATAGGAGACAATAAGGGAGATCCTGCTGTCAAAGTTGGTATGTCTGTAAAAGAGATGGAGAAACAATTGATCATGAGTACCCTTAATGAAGTAAAAGGAAATCGAACCCATGCTGCTGTCATGCTCGGCATCAGTATAAGGACACTTAGGAACAAGCTGAATGAGTATAATAAATAAGTGAAAGTTGCGGGTTGCGGGTTAATATAAAAACCCGTAACCCTCAACTCGCAACCCGTAACCCGCAACTTGAGGGAGGAAATAGTTATGGATTTTTTATCGGCATTAAAGGTCAGTGCTTCTGGATTGAGTGCACAGCGCCTTCGGATGAATGTTATTTCTGGTAATCTGGCCAATATCAATACAACACGTACAATAGAAGGTGGACCGTATCGGCGAAGGGACGTGGTATTTGCTGCTGAACCTGTTTCCAGCACCTTCAGGGATACATTGAATTCAGAGATAGCGAATAAAATTTTTGGGGTAAGTGTTGTGGATATTGTTAAGGATAAAAAGGAGCCTAAACTTGTATATGATCCCAATCATCCTGATGCCAACAAAATGGGGTATGTTGCTCTTCCGAACATAAATCTGATAGAGGAGATGGTCAATATGCTCTCAGCTACCCGTTCATACGAAGCGAATGTAACCGCTATTAATGCATCAAAGAGTATGGCACTCAGGGCACTTGAGATAGGAAGGTAAGATGTTTGAATCCTTAAAAAGGTTTTTAGCCCAACTGCAATCTGCATTTGTTGGTCTTCCTATAGGAAAGAAGATTGCAACAATGATGGTAATTGGAGCAGTAGTGGCTGGTTTGATAGTAATGATGATCTGGGCTCAGAAACCAGATTTTCAGATATTGTATTCCAATGTATCCTCTGAGGATATGGGCTTGATTGTTGAAAAATTAAATGAGGAGAGGATTCCTTATCAGTTGACTGCTGGTGGTAACGCTGTAATGGTACCGTCAGATAAGGTGTATGAGGCTAGGATAAAGCTTGCAGGAGATGGGCTTCCTCAGGGTGCAGGTGTTGGATTTGAGATATTTGACAAGATGCAGATGGGTATGACCGAATTTGTTCAGAGGTTGAATTACCAACGTGCCTTACAGGGAGAGCTTGCCCGTACCATAAACAGTTTTGAAGAGATAGAGTATTCACGGGTACATATTGTTACACCAGAGAGGTCCCTATTTGTAGAGGATCAGGGTAAGGCAACAGCCTCAGTGGTTCTAAAACTTCGAGGGGGAAGAAGATTAAAGGAGAGTCAGGTCCAGGGTATCGTACATCTGATTGCCAGTGGTGTGGAGGGATTGGATCCAGGAGATGTTACAGTGGTGGATATTCATGGTCACGTATTATCTGGTGTTGGGAAGGATACCTTTATAGGGAAACTCACTAGTACACAAATGGAGTTTCAGCAGAATTTAGAAAGGGGGATAGAGAAAAGGGTTCAGACCATGTTAGAGGATGTAATTGGACAGAGTAAGGTGATTGTTAGGGTGGCTGCAGAATTAGATTTTCAGCAGATTGAAAAGACTGAAGAGAGTTATGACCCTGAGGGACAGGTCATCAGGAGTGAACAGCGGACAGAGGAGAAGTCCATAGGAGAAGGACTTGTCCCTGGAGGTGTTCCAGGGGTAGCCTCAAATATCCCACCGGGTGAGGCATCATCCGCTGTAACTAATACGCCTTCGAAGAGTGAGAGACTAAGTGAGACGATAAATTATGAGATAAACAAGGTCATTAAGCGTATTATAGAACCGACTGGAGAGGTCAAGAGGTTATCAGTGGCAGTTATGGTTGATGGAACATATAGTGAGGAGGATAATAAATATATTTCGAGAACTGCAGAGGATATGAAAAAATACAAGGATATAGTCAAGACAGCGGTCGGTTATAATAAAGAGAGGGGAGATAAGGTGGAGGTGGTCGATATCCCCTTTGAATCTACCTCGAGATTGTCAGAAGAGAAAAAGGAGATTGAAGCGGCAGCGAAAATGGATAAATGGCTTTCTATTGCAAGATATGCAGTTACAGGTATTATTATTCTACTTCTATTTATTATAGTTCTACGACCGATTATCGGATGGGTAACCACAGCAGTAGAGAAGGAAGCGGTTGGGCTCCCGAAGACAGTGGCGGAGTTGGAGGCCGAGGTTGAGACAGCTATTCCTGGTCTGGAGAAGGAGGAGATTAGGAAGAAGATCCGGGAGATGGCTGAGAAGAGTCCTGATGCTGTGGCAGAATTAGTACGAAACTGGTTGAAGGAAAGGTGATATGGCGGAAAAACATACCGGTCCAGAACAGGCGGCTATATTACTTATTTCATTAGGGGCTACACTTGCCTCTACGGTCCTCCAACAGTTAGATGAAAGAGAGATACAGACAATAGGGAGTTATATAGCATATCTTGGTAATGTTTCCACTGAGACAATAGATGAGGTAGCTGAGGAGTTTTATAAAGGAGTTACATCAGGAGAGACCGGAATAGTAAGCGGGGGGGAGGATTATATTAGAAAGATATTATTAAATATTACTGATCCGGTAAAAGTGAATGAGATAATGGATAATATCTTCAGGCCGGGTAGTGAAGAGGGTCTTGGTGGTGGATTTGAGACTATCAAACACCTTGATGCAAAGACTATATCCAATTTCTTGATAAATGAACATCCACAGACTGCTGCGATTGTCCTATCCCATCTAGACCCAAGACAAGCAGCCGCGGTGTTGGGGGAGTTGCCTGAGAAGAACAGGGGTGAGATAGTTCTGAGAATAGGTACCCTGGATAGGGTTGTATCCAGTGCCCTAAAGGAGCTGGATGAGGCATTACAGGCAGAGTTCAGGGCGTCAGGGGTTGTGGTTGGAGAGGGGAGAAAGATAGGAGGCATTAATGCTGCTGCAGAGATACTGAACCAGATGGATAATGCAACAGAAAACAGCATCCTTGCTGAAGTAGAAGAGAAAAACATAGATTTAGCTGAGGGGATAAAACAGCTTATGTTTGTCTTTGAGGATATTGCTAATGTGGATGACCGTGGAATGCAGGCGATACTTAAGGATGTTAGTAGTGAGGAATTGATATTAGCATTAAAGACTGCGAGTGATAGCCTCAAGGAGAAGATATTCAAGAATATGTCTGAAAGGGCTGCGATAATGGTGAGGGAGGATCTTGAGGCGATGGGACCTGTAAGAATCAGTGATGTAGAGAAGGCGCAACAATCCGTTGTAAGGATAGCCAAAAGATTGGAGGAGGAAGGGAAGATTGTGATTGGGGGAGGAGGAGAGGAGTTTGTCTGATATCCTGAAACCTTCTAAACAGGAAGGCTGTTCTATAAAATCCTATATTATGCGGAATATCAGTAAGAAGGGGTTCTCCTTCAGTAAAAGCCGGCAGGAGCGGTTATTTAGGCGTTATGACTTTAATGGAACCGGGCAGAAACCCACCAAGATCAAGGAAGAGGGATTTCGGAGGGAATTTAATGGGGTAGGTGTGGAGGCTGAGAGGTATATTGAAGAGGCAAAGAAAAAGGTAAAAGAGATAGAAGAGGAGGCTTATAGGAATGGGTTTTCTGAGGGGGAGAAGGCAGGTATAGAGCTAGGTATAGAAGAAGGTAAAAAGGAGGTTAAATTTACCCTTGATAGCTTCAAGAAGGGTCTTGAAGAGCTTTCTATGCAAAGAAGAGAGATATATGAGAAGAGCGAGGGGGAACTATTAGAACTTGTCATGGCAGTAGCTATGAGGGTTATCCATAAAGAGATCTCTTTGAGTCCAGATGTCATATTGAGTGTAATTAGGGCTGCAATGAAGAATGTATTGAGTCAGGATAAGATAACTATAAGGGTAAATCCTGCTGACCTTGATATTGCAGTGGCGGCCAAACCTGACTTCAAGGATCTTGTTGATGATATCAATAATATCTCCTTTAAGGGGGATGAATCGATATCCTGTGGTGGGTGTATCATAGAGACAGAGCATAGGACTATCGATGCCAGAATAGAACAACAGATTAAAGAGATTGAGGGGATATTTAGGGATACAGAACACTGAAATTAGAAATTAGAAATTTGTGTTATCGTAATGTATTATGCTTTTTAAGGATTAAAATTATGGCTGAACTATTACCTAATTTCCAATTTCTAATTTCTAATTTCAGTGTTCTGTGAACGGTTACGAATAATGTATCCAGTTATAGACTTTAAAAGATATCACTCCATATTAAATAGATCTGATCCTATAAAGGTTAATGGGAAGGTGAAACAAGTAGTGGGTCTGGTTGTAGAGGCCGATGGCCCGGATTCTTCGATAGGAGGTCCATGCGAGATTTACCTGGATGGCAGGTCTTACCCTGTCGAGGCAGAGGTGGTCGGCTTTAGAGATAATAGTCTCTTACTAATGCCTTTAGGTGAGACCAGGGGAATAGCCCCTGGTAATAAGATAATTGCTAAAGGGGATAGTGCAACACTCAAGGTTGGTAATGGGTTATTAGGGAGAGTGATAAATGGTCTAGGAGCGCCGATAGATGGGAATGGTCCTATCATAAAGGAGGCGGAATATTCTATCTATTCCTCTCCTATCAACCCTCTTCACAGGAAGAGGATCACAAAACCGCTCGATCTTGGGATAAGGGCTATCAATGGACTCCTTACCTGTGGGAAGGGGCAAAGATTAGGTATCCTATCAGGGACCGGTGTAGGGAAGAGTGTAATGATGGGTATGATTGCCAGGAATACCTCTGCAGATGTAAGTGTGATTGCCTTGATAGGAGAGAGGGGTAGAGAAGTAAAGGAATTTATAGAGAAGAATCTTGGAGAAGAAGGTCTGAAGAGATCGGTAGTGATAGTTGCTACGTCGGATCAACCCCCCTTAATCAGGATGAGAGGGGCATTTATTGCCACTACTATTGCCGAATATTTTCGGGATATGGGAAATGATGTTGTATTTATGATGGATTCTATAACCAGGTTTGCCGTGGCCCAGAGGGAGGTAGGTCTATCTGTTGGGGAACCATCTACCACAAGGGGATTTACACCTTCGGTTTTTGCCATTCTCCCAAAACTCCTTGAAAGGGTGGGGACATCTTCGGGTGATGGGAGCATTACAGGATTGTATGCTGTACTAGTGGAAGGGGATGATATAAATGAGCCAATCTCTGATGCGGTGAGGTCAATATTGGATGGACATATAGTACTATCACGTGATCTTGCTGCCATGAACCATTATCCTGCAATCGATATGCTAAATAGTATAAGCCGCGTAATGATAGATATTGTACCTACCGAGCATATGGAATTGGCAAATCGTCTTATAGAGATACTGGCCATCTATAAGGATGCAGAGGATCTTATAAATATAGGGGCATATGTGAAAGGGAGTAATCCCAAAATCGATTATGCCCTAAAGATGATTGAGCCCATTAATGATTTTTTGAGACAGGGTATATACGAAAACTCGAGTTATGATGAAACTGAAGAAAGACTTAAGGCGTTATTCAAATAATGTTCAAATTCAGATTAGAGGGAGTACTAAATTATCGCAGACAGATCGAGGAGAATTTTGAGAGGGAGTTAGCAGATATT
>CAJVYE010000069.1 GCA_913009285.1 uncultured Nitrospirota bacterium
AACCCCCTTTTTTCTGTTTTCATTACTTTAGAGTTTCAGGTATAATTATTGATTATAGGAATTTAAATTTTGAACACAGGTTATCGGGTTACGGGTTACGAGTTAATAGTTAATCCTGTGTAATAATAAATTTCGACCTTGTATAATAAGATTGAAATTTTACCACAACACAGGGTGAACCCGTAACTCGCAACCCGCAACACGTAACTTTTAACTTTAGAGGATTATCTAAATTGGAAAAAAAAGGGTCTTTCAAATCAGGTTTTATCTCCATTATAGGTAGGCCTAATGTGGGAAAATCTACGCTTCTCAATAAAATATTATCAGAAAAGGTTGCTATAGTCTCAGATAAACCCCAGACAACAAGGAACAGGATTACAGGTATAAAGAATCTTGATAATGCCCAGTTGATATTTGTAGATACGCCTGGGATACATAAGGCAAGATCCAACTTGAATAGGCATATGGTCGATGTCTCTTTTAAGGCCTTTAGGGATTCGGATCTGATCTTACTCCTTACTGATGAAAGAGAGGGGATAGGTAAAGGTGATAGATACATTATGTCATACCTCGAGAAGAGAGATATCCCCTGTTTTTTGTTGATAAACAAGATCGACCTCCTTAAAGCAGACCAGCTCTTATCACTTATAGATGTTTATAGTCGGGATTACACCTTTTCTGAGATCATGCCGGTATCAGCAGCAACAGGAGAGGGAGTGGATAGCCTTCTTAGGATGATTGTTCAGTATCTTCCTGATGGCCCAAGATATTTTCATGAAGAGATGGTTACAGATCAGCCAGAGCGATTTGTTATTGCAGAACTGATCAGAGAAAAGGTTATAGATTCTACTAGAGAGGAGGTACCTTATTCTGTAGCTGTAGTAATAGAGGAGGAGGGTATAAGGGAGGGGAGTAGTAGAGATATCCTTGTAGTTGATGCTGTGATCTATGTGGAGAAGGATTCTCAGAAGGGTATAATTATTGGAAAGGGTGGGGAGATGTTGAAGGGGATAGGCAAAAGAGCAAGAGAGGAGATAGTGAGACGTCTGGGATCAAAGGTATATCTAAATCTATGGGTAAAGGTCAAAAAAGATTGGCGGAAAGATGATAAGGCATTAAAGGAGTTGGGGATAATGTAATGCCTCTTTATCATACAGCAGCAGTAGTAATCCGGAGAAGGGATTTTGGTGAGGCTGATAGGATTATCACCTTTTTTACACATGATTTTGGTAAGATAAAATGTATTGCCAAGGGATCCAGGAGGTTCAAGAGTAAATTTTCGGGGAAATTGGAACCCCTTACCTTCATAAGGATTATCTACTTCGGTAAGGAGAATCAGAATATCTACCAGATCAATTCATGTGATATCATTAGGTCTTTTCATAAGATCGGTGAGGACTATAAGAGATTAAATATTTGCTCTTATATAGTTGAATTGATTGATACCATGTTTAAGGAGAAGGACCCAAACAAGGAACTTTTGGGCCTCCTCTTGAATATCTTTTCATTGATAGAGGAATCGTCAGATGTAGATACTGTACTGAGGATCTTTGAAGTAAGATTACTATCCCTTCTGGGGTATAAACCAGTGCTTGACGTTTGTGTACGCTGCAATAGACCTGTAGATGGAGTTATCAGATTTAACCTTATTAAAGGTGGAATTATCTGTAGAGGTTGCTTCAGGAATACCAAACATGAGATAGAAATCAGCCATGGTGCCCTGAACTTTATTAAGAAGTCTTCAATGATTGACCTGTCAATGATGGGACGTCTGAAGATTCCTAAAGGACTGGAGAAGGGGATTCAGTACATGCTTCATTCATATTTAAGTATACGCATTGGCAAAAAACTCAAATCTTATGAATTTCTAATTTCGTAATAGTTCACGTTCTATAGTCACAGAGAACATAGAGGTCTCAGAGATAATATAGCTCTGGCTATGGTGCTCATTATGAGTCCTTCAAGTAAACTGCTTTTAAATGATGTAGAAGCTTGTGGAACTCTTCATGCTTGCAAATCCCAATTTTCTCGCGCTCGATAAATTCAAATTTTTCCAATAGTTCTTCTTGCTTCCCTTCTGAAAGACACTTATCGGCTATTGGGTAAAGAACGTTATCCTCCTTATCAATATGTTGGGTCAAAAGTGTAATGTAATTCCTTGCATTTTCAACTAGTTTAGACGAAACTTTGCGATTACCAGCCTTATACTCAGCTAAAACCTCGCTCATGCCTCTAACGTGATCACGCCCGGTGTTATGTTCCATAAGCATTACACTGATTGGTCCACCTTCCTTGGGGATTCCAGCCTCCTCCATCGCAGGAAAAAGCAGGTCTTCCTCCTTTTCGTGATGACATTTGTCCGCAAAATTTTTGATAAACTCAAGTATCTGATAAATATCTTCTGGATTTACTTCTTCCCCAGATTCGAGTTTCTCGCAAACCCTATCTAAAATCCTTAACATTAGCTTTATTGCCTCATGCTCTTCTTTTAGCTGCTCTGTTGATCTCATCCTTTTACTCCTTATTGATTAGCTCCGCTTCCCTTAAAAAGTTCCAGAAATTGCTTGTTTTATATCCATAGTACCTCTCAATATTTATCCGAATATCACTTAAACTTAAATGCGGAAGTTAAATCAAAGGCTAAATAATGTCAAGAAGAAATTTTTCATAGTTAGAAGTTAGCTCCCTTCGTTCGCTAACTTCAGAATCCAGAATATATCAATCTATTAATCTCACAAGATTGACTTTTGGTAGATTTACGATATACTTAATCAAAAAGTTTTACACAAGACTTAAGAAGGGTAAAATTGTGAAAGTCGGTGTTGGAAAAGAG
The DNA here is from genome assembly GCA_913009285.1 of uncultured Nitrospirota bacterium. GTDB lineage: Bacteria > Nitrospinota > Nitrospinia > SZUA-224 > SZUA-224 > SZUA-224. Next base: position 2,834 of record CAJVYE010000069.1, read on the forward strand.
ATTATAACAGAGATTCTGACTCTATCCATTAAGATGATAAAGGCAGATAAGGTGTTAGATATAACCGACCTGCCACCGATCATTGTAGAGAGATCAAGGGATGAGAAATTCGGTGATTTTTCTACCAATATAGCTATGACTATTGCCTCCATTGAAAGGAAAAAACCGAGATTAATTGCCGATATAATCGTTGAGAATATACACAATTCCTTAAAATCAGAAGATGAAATACTATCATTTCCCTCATCATACATAGATAAAATTGAGATAGCAGGTCCTGGGTTCATAAACTTCTTTATGAGCAGAAGGTTCTGGCTTGATTCCCTAAAGATTGTTGAGGACCAGGGATCTGAATATGGATCATCATCTCTTGGAAATAATAGGAGGATTCAGATAGAATTTGTCAGTGCCAATCCTACGGGTCCTTTACATATAGGTCACGGAAGGGGGGCTGCAGTTGGAGATATCCTGGCTAATATTATGAAAAAGGCTGGTTACATTGTAGAGAAGGAATACTATATCAACGATGTGGGGACTCAGATGACGATATTGGGGAAGTCGACCCTTATCCGCTATCAACAGTTACTTGGTCGGGATATCCCTTTTCCTGAGGATGGGTATAAGGGGGATTATATCAATGATATTGCCAAAGATATAATTGCCAAAAAAGGGGAATATTTCATGGATCAGCCTGAAGGGGTTTCATTACCTTTCTTCACAGAATTTGCCTCCAAGATAATCTTGGATGGCATTAAAAAGGACCTGGAGGATTTTGGGGTAAAATTCGATAATTGGTTCAGCGAGAAGGGCCTTTATGATATAGGTGAAGTGGATGAGGTAATAGGCCGGCTGAAGGAGAAGGGGCTTGCCTATGAAAAGGATAACGCTGTTTGGCTAAGATCAAGTATGTTCGGTGATGAGAAGGATAGGGTCCTTATCCGGGGGAATGGTCAGCATACCTATTTTGCCTCAGATATTGCTTATCACTGGGATAAGTTTAAGAGAGATTTTGACCAGGTGATCGATATCTGGGGAGCAGATCACCATGGATATGTCCCACGGATGAAGGCTATAGTAGAGGCAATGGGGTATCATAAGGATGCATTGAAGACCATTCTTGTTCAATTAGTAAACCTGAAAAGGGGAAATGAACAGATAGCCATGTCTACAAGGGAGGGTAAGTTTACCACACTCTCAGAGGTTGTAAGGGAGGTAGGAAAGGATGCTGCCCGTTTCTTCTTCTTGATGAGGAGTTCAGATAGTCACCTTGATTTTGATCTCGATTTAGCCAGGAAGGAGTCAAAGGAAAATCCGGTGTATTATGTACAGTATGCACATGCCCGTATAAGTAGTATATTTAGGGTAGCTAGAGAAAAGGGAATAGATATCCCTACTGGAGAGGAAGTGGATCTTGATCTGCTAAAATCGCCTGAAGAGATGACCCTGATCAAAGAGATATTAAGTTTTCCTGAGCTAGTAGAGAAATGTGCCATTTACTTAGAGCCCCACAGGCTTACTTATTATTTACAGGATCTGGCAAGTATATTTCACAATTGCTATAATAAGTACCGTGTTATATCAGAGGATAGAAAGCTTACTAATGCACGCCTTATTCTGGTAAAGAGTATAGGTACAGTGTTGAAAAATGCCCTTTTATTACTTGGTATTTCAGCACCAGAGAAGATGTAGATAAGATGGAAATAAAAAAATCAAAGGTGGGCAAGAGAAACTCTGTGGTACTGAGCAGAGGGGAATTAAGGATATTAATTGCTGGAATATTCGTGGTGTGTATATTGAGTATGATCCTCGGCTTTATGATGGGAAGGGGCTTTAAGGAGAATAATAGTGATGTTTCATTAAATGATGAGATAGATAGCATTTCTCCTGATACCAGAGATGGATCTATGGAAGAGGAGACCTCTTTGACATTCTATAAAACCTTGCCTGATGATGAAGATGAGAAAGAAAATGTAGAGAAAAGGGAAGAAGAAGTAGAGAAAAGTGAAGAAGAAAAGCCCGTACTACATCTAAAGAGTGAGAAAGAATTGTTAGATCAGGTTAGTATTGAGGATGTAATAGCCAATAAAGAATATATATCCACTCCTGGATATACAATCCAGGTTAGCTCCTTCAGGGATGAGAATCAGGCATTAAATCTAAAATCTATACTTAAACTGAAGGGGCATGATGTACATATAAAATCTGTTGAGATACCTGAAAGAGGTGTATGGTACAGGGTTTTTGTAGGAATTTATAATAATAGAAAGGATGCAGAGAAGGCTGCTAAAAAGATTCATTCTGAAGAAAGACTTCCTACTCTAGTTACTGAACAATGAAAAGATGTGTATTATTATTCTCTGTATTTTTATCTCTTCTCATAATATCTGCCTCTTCTATAAGGGGTGAGGTTAGCCTTGCTAAAGGTGTAAAAGGTTTCAGAGAGAAGATGGATTTGATCCTCAGGGATAAATGCCTTGCAAATGGAAAGACAGGCATCAAGATTGTTTCACTCGCTCATGAAGATATACTCTACGATTATAATAGTAACCATCAATTTATCCCGGCATCAAACCTAAAGCTTATCACCACGGCCACGGCATTTTTGAATCTCCATCCTGATTATAGATTCAAGACAAGATTGTCTGCAGATGGGAATATAAATGATGGGGTGTTGGAGGGGAATTTATATATAAAAGGGTTTGGGGATCCCCTGCTGGTCTCAGAAGAGCTGTGGATGATGGTGAAGGATCTGCGTAATTTAGGGATAAAGACCATTACAGGTGACATCATAGCAGATGACACCTTCTTTGATAGAGAAAGGGTTGGAAACGGATGGGGAAAGCATATTGGACCTCAGGCATATAACGCCAGAATCGGGGCACTATCACTCAACTTTAATACAGTCACTGTATATGTAGAACCCGGCAAAGAGATAGGAGATAACCCCATCGTCGTCCTGGATCCGTTAACAAGGTTTATCAGTGTGGAGAACAGGGCTATAACGATCTCACAGGGAAAAAGAAACAGGCTTATTGTCGATAGGGTGAGAAGAGATAAAATAGACAAAATTATTATAGCCGGTGAGCTCGCAAAAGGGAAGAGAAGAAAGAGATTCTATCGAAACATATCTAATCCCCCACTCTATACAGCAACAGTTTTTAGAGATTTTCTCACAAGGGAAAACATAGAAGTTAAAGGAAAGGTAACAGTTGGTATACAGCCCGAAGGTGTAATGGAACTTGTAGTTCATGATTCTAAACCGCTCTCCTTAATCATCCGGGATCTAAATAAGATAAGTAATAACTTCATTGCAGAGCAGATATTAAAGACAATGGGAGCAGAGTTAGAAGGCGAGCCTGGTACAGCGGAAAAGGGACTTAATATAGTGTATGATTTCATGGAAAAGGAGATCGGAAGAGCGTCGTGTAGGGAAAGAGTGTAGATCTCGGTGGTCGCCGTATCATTAAAAAAAAAAGTAATGTGACAGTATAA
>CAJVYE010000070.1 GCA_913009285.1 uncultured Nitrospirota bacterium
GACGACAACACTGTGCAGCAGGTGTCTAGAGCAGCTATGTCTCATATTTATCGTACGAGGGGGCTTTTTTTGTGTTTATTTTTTTTTTTAATGATACGGCGACCACCGAGATCTACACTCTTTCCCTACACGACGCTCTTCCGATCTGATTTGGGATTTCTTCCCTCTCTCGAATTTCTATGCCGAATACGGAAACTACCAAACCCTCTCAATTCTACCTTGTTCCCTTTACTCAAGGCTTCAGTGATACTTTTAAAGACAGTATTTACAATTACTTCTGTTTGCTTTTTCGTCAGATTTACTCTTTCGGCAAGCCTCTCTACTAATTCAGCCTTTGTCATAAACACCTCCCTGTAAGTTACCCAAGACAAGAATGGAAAGGAATTTAACACATCATAATTATCAAGTCAAGTATTTTTTGGGTTTAATAATACCATAAATAATGTATCCCAAAATTCATATGGTATAGATTGTCTGGGAAGAGTATAGAGGAAAACCTTTCAGAAAGATACCGAAATAAGAACCCTTTCTTTTTTCTCTCCTGAATAATCTTTGGTTTTCCTTTTATTCCAACTATCTTTGTTATTATTGAAATAGCATCCTGTAAATTACCTAGCTCATCTACCAATCCTATTTCTTTTGCCTGTCTTCCTGAAAAGATCCTTCCATCAGCTAATTCCTTTACCCTCTCACTCTCCATATTTCTACTTTTAGCAACTGCTTCAATAAATTGATCATAGACATCATCAATTACTCCCTGTAGAATATCCCTCTCTTCATCAGTTATGGATCTAACAGGACTTCCTATATCCTTATACTTTCCGCTTTTAATAACCTCTGTTTTCATTCCCACCTTCTTCATTAGCTCCTCTATATTTGAGAATGTCATAATTACCCCTATGCTTCCGGTTATGGTACCAGGATTGGCAACTATCTTATCTGAGGCACAGGCAATATAGTAACCACCGGATGCTGCAAGACTGCTCATAGAAGCCACAACCTTCTTGTTCTTATCATGGAGCTTTAGTATCTCTTCATATATCTCCTGTGATGGGGCTACCCCTCCCCCCGGGCTATTTATATTGAGAACTATACCCTTGATTGAGGAATCTTCCTTATATTTAGTTATCTGTTTTATAATATCCCTTGAATCAGTTATAACTCCTTCTATATTAATCAGCGCGATCTTATCAGCTTTATCCCATCTCACATCTTCTAGGACAAAGGTGTTTATAATGATAGATAGGACAAAAATAAATGCTGTTAACAAACACAGGATAATAAATCCGGGCAGTATTGGATGCTTTTTCTTCATATTTCTTGAAAAATAGTGAGCGGTGAATAGTCGTTAGCGAATAACTAAATACTAACGACTAAATTAATCTGAATTTTTATTCTCTATATTTCCATCCTCTTCACTCTCTGTTTCACTCTCTGTTTCATCTACCTCCACCTCTGACGCCTCTAATTCCTCTTTATATGCCTTAATACTTAACCCAATCTTTCTCTCCTTTGTATCTACCTTTATGATCCTTGCAGTTATTTCGTCATCGACCGCTATGACATCTTCAGGCCGGCTCACCTTCATAGATCCTAATTGGGAGATATGTATAAGCCCCTCAACCGCATCTTCTAATTCGGCAAAGGCACCAAAGTTTGTTATCTTTACTATCTTACCCTTCACGTCACAACCCACCTTATATTTATTAGGGATATCTTCATCCCATGGGTCAGGCGTCATTTGTTTTAAACCTAATGAGAGACGTTCATGCTCACTATCAACATTTAAAACAACAGCCTTAACCCTATCTTTTTTCTTAACAACCTCTGAAGGATGTTTGATCTTCTTTAACCACGACATATCTGAGATATGTATTAGACCATCAACCCCTTCCTCTAATTCAACAAAGGCCCCAAATTCTGTGAGGTTCCTCACCTTTCCCTCTATAATGGTTGCAACAGGATATTTCTCCTCTATATTATCCCAGGGATTTTGCTCGACTTGTTTCATCCCTAAAGAAATCTTCTTTTTCTCTTTATCGAGACTCAATACAATAGCTTCAATAGTATCACCAATAGCTACTATCTTGGATGGATGTTTTATATGTTTACTCCATGACATTTCAGAGATATGTGCCAATCCCTCAATACCCTCTTCCAATTCAACAAATGCGCCATACTCTGTTATACTAACCACTTTACCCCTTACTCTTGTATCAACAGGATATTTTGTCTCTATATCGCTCCATGGGTCAGGGGTAATCTGTTTGTATCCTAAGGAAACCCTCTCATTCTCCCTATCAAATTTTAAAACAATTATTTTTATCTTATCCCCTACTGCAAAGAGTTCTGAAGGGTGACTGACCCTCCCCCACGACATATCAGTAATATGGAGTAATCCATCAATTCCTCCAAGGTCTACAAAGGCTCCATATTCTGTAATGTTCTTTACTACTCCCTCTATTATCTTACCTTCTTCGAGTGAGGTAAGTGTATTTTCTCTTGCCCCTTTTCTCTCTTCCTCTAGTAATACACGACGGGATACTACAATATTTCCACGCCTCTTGTTCATCTTTATAATCTTCAACTTCAAACTCTGTCCTATTAACTTGTCAAGGTTTCTTATAGGGCGAAGATCAATCTGGGATCCTGGCAGGAATGCCTTTAATCCCACATCAACAGTCAAGCCACCTTTTATTCTCCCTGTTATCTCCCCCTCTATAACCTCACCAGTCTTATAGGCATCTGTTATCTCTTCCCATATCTTTATCTTATTTGCCTTCTCTTTTGAAAGTTTCACCATGCCTTCACTGTCTTCTGTCTGCTCCAAAAAGACATCGACCTTAGTGCCTACCTTCAAATTCTTTCCCTTTTGAGGAAATTCGTTAATATTTATTAATCCCTCCGACTTAAAACCTACATCTACAAGGACCGAATCATTATCTATCTTAATAATATATCCGGTAACGATCTCACCCTCTTTGAAGTTCTTTAGGCTTTCTTCATAGAGCTTTTCTATGTCTTCCTCACCCATGTCTATATCCAAATCTTTTTCATTTTTTATTTTAGGATCATCATCATTGAAATCGAATGCTCCTTTTTGCTTCTCCTTTTCCTTCTCTTCTGAATGAATCCCAGATCCTAGGACAAGGTTTGTATTACTATTATCAAAGTTATTCTGAAGATTACCATCTATAGCCTGTAATACTTTGTCTTCGTTGTTCATGCCTTTAAAAAAAACCTCCTTTTAAATTTATTAAAATGGAGTTTAAATATTTATCAAATTTTCAGACTCCATTTCCATATTTTTCAAATATTCATATGTTTATATGTTTTACCATAATTACTTCTTATATGTCAACACATTAAATTATTTGAATTACGGATTCTATTTGCCTTATTGAATTCATCTTCGAGTTTTGTTCCTTTTTCCTTCTTAATATACCTCTTTAATCTCTCAATGGAACCCTGAAATTGGGAAATTATTTCAAGGAGATTATCTTTGTTAAGGAGACATATATCACGCCACATAACCGGATCGCTGGAGGCTATCCTCGTAAAATCCTTAAATCCTCCTCCTGCCAGAGATAAAAGGTTATCATCCTCATCTATATCTCCGATAGTATTAACAAGGGCATAAGCCACTAAATGTGGGAGATGGCTTATAGCCGCTAAAATCCTATCATGATCCTTTGCATCCATAAGGATGACCTTTGCCCCGGCAGTATGCCACAATTCTTCTATCTTCTTCAATGCCTCCCCATTGGTTTTCTCGGTAGGGGTAAGTATACAATTGGAATCCTTGAAGAGGGTGAGGAAGGATGATTCTACCCCTGATCTTTCAGTCCCTGCTATAGGGTGTCCTCCTACAAAGGATATATCTTTGGGGAGTAACTCTTCTATCTTATCCACGAGATATCCTTTTACACTCCCTACGTCAGTAACGATAGTCCCGCCTTTAAGATGCGGAATCATCATCTTCACAATATCCACCATTGCTCTTACAGGTGTAGCAAGGAGGACAATATCTGCATCCCTAACCGCATCCTTAAGATCGAGAGAATAAGAATCTATAACTCCTAATTCAACCCCCTTTTTGAGATTGGACTCATTCCTTCCAAAACCTGTGATCTTCCCGGTCAGGTTCTTCTCTTTACATACCCTGGATAGAGATCCACCAATAAGCCCAACTCCTATAATAGCCATATGTTTAAAGTAAATGGACATCTTAAATAATTTGTGTCTTTCGTATTTAAGTTGAACTAACCAGAAATTGAGAACTATAAATGTACATTGTACCTATAACAATCAAAAATTAAAGATAAAAAATCAAAATGACAGATTAAAAGTCAAAAATGAATAGAGAAACAAATACTTACTTTAACAAACAAGGGATAATTTTTGCATTTTGATTTGTATTTTTACATTTTTATTTTTGATTTTTAATTTACTTTTGAGTCGCTCGACTTTTTTACAAAAGAACCAAAATTCCACCTATATACTCACCGGATATGATCCCAATACCTTAAGATAGGTACACTTCTGCTTTAATTCATCGAGGCCAGAGTTGACCTTCTTATCACTTATATGACCTTGCATATCTACAAAAAATATATATTCCCATGCCTTCTTCTTTATCGGACGTGATTCTATCTTAGTCAGATTGATCTTTTTCTTAGCAAAGGGTTCCAATATATAAAAGAGGGCCCCTGGCTTATCCTTAATAGAGAATAGTATTGATGTCTTATCCTTTCCGCTTCTCTTCGCAAATTCCCTACCAATTACTATAAAACGAGTAAAATTATTTGTGCTATCACTTATATCCCTTGCTACTACCTTCAGACCATAGAGTAATGCTGCCGATTCGCTTGCGATAGCACCTGTAGATGGATTTTGGGAGGCTAGTTCCGCAGCCCTTGCAGTGCTGGAGACCTCATGGAGTGATATGTCAGCAAGGTTATTCTCCAGCCATGATTTGCATTGGGCCAATGCATGAGGATGAGAATATACCTTACGTATCTTTGTTATCTCTTCTTCTAAGGATAGTAGATTATGCGATATTTCTAACAATATCTCTGCACGGATATTTAAAGGGGATACTATAAACATATCAAGGGTATGATTAACAATACCCTCGATAGAGTTCTCTATTGGCACAACCCCATAATCTGCTCGTCCCTTCTCCACATCTATAAAGACCCTCTCTATATTCTTCGATGGTATATAATTAGCAGAGGATCCAAACTGTTTGAGGCCGGCTATATGAGTAAATGTTCCCTCAGGCCCTAAATATGCAATAGTGAGGGGCTTCTCTAGTGAAAGTGTTGCAGATAATATTTCGCGGTACACTGCCTGAAGGGAACTATTAGGTAAAGGCCCTTTGTTGAGTTTTGATAACCTCTTATATATCTCTATTTCTCTGTCCGGGATATGAAAGTTATCCTGTTTGGCCTTAGATTTCTCTGCACCTATCTTAATGGCAATATTTGCCCTTTTATTCAGTAGATCTAGTATTTTCAAATCTATCTTGTCTATCTCTTTACGAAGGGTATTTATATTTGACAATATCCTTACCACCTTTCTAAAAAAAATCTATACACGGAAGGCATCTTTAATATGGGTAACCTTTTCCCCTTTTTTAAGATCTGTGGGGAATGTGATGGTGATGATATCAAAGCGGCAGTCTATATCTGTAATCCTTTTCTGAACAAGATAAGAAAGTGCACTATTTATGATCTTTTTTTGCTTGATTCTATTCACAGACAACTGTGGTGGGACGAAACTATATGACGTTCTTGTCTTTATCTCGATAAATATCAGCACCCCTTTTTCAAAGGCTATAAGGTCTATTTCACCCAGACGGCATTTAAAGTTTCTCTCTATAATCTTATATCCCGTTTTTTTTAAGAATCTTGTGGCTATATCCTCTCCTTTCCTGCCAAGTTCTAATCGTTCCTTGGTCACCCTACCCTCTTTTAAAATTTTCGATTTTCGATTTTCGATTTTCGATTGACGATTTATCTTCTTCTGCTATCACTCCGAAGAATTTCGTCTTCCTTCTTTAAATCGAAAATCGACATTCGGAAATCGAAAATAACATCATATATGCTCTTTTACCCTCTTAAAACTCTTCCTATGTATATCACAAGGACCATGTAACCTGATTAGATTGAGATGTTCTTCAGTGAGATCGGAAGAGCGTCGTGTAGGGAAAGAGTGTAGATCTCGGTGGTCGCCGTATCATTAAAAAAAAAAAAAAAAAAAAATAAGAATAAAGAAAATAAGATTAAAGCCCATATGAGATCGGCATGATTGAGAA
>CAJVYE010000071.1 GCA_913009285.1 uncultured Nitrospirota bacterium
GCTCTTCCGATCTCGATACGATCATTTAGACCTTTTACAGCCTTGAGTCGCTCTCTACACTCCCTGATCTGTCCGAGTACCTCCAGAGCACCCTCAGGTGTTATGGTTTCGCGGAGCCCTATATAGGCAAGCCACTCTTTCCATCTACTTAAAACTTGTGAAAGGCTGTTATTTGATCTGCTTACAGCCTCTTCTGCCTTTTTTTGATCCTCCTGTGCCTCTTTGAGATCCTTAAAGGCCTCATTGTAGCTTGCAGTTGCTGTACTCCATCTTAGATGTATATCAAGCATATTTTCTGTGTCTTTTATAAGGGCCCTGATAGTATCTTCATCTGGTATGTCATTGATTTGTAGTTCAGAACAAAGGGTTTGTAAATATCCTGTGAGATTATTGTATTCTTTTTCCATTTCCTCTTTCTGGTTACCAATATTGTTGAGTTTCTCCTCAATTGTCTTCAGGTCAGATCTATTCGCCTGAAAATCCTCTATAAGGCGATGGTTCCATTGCCTTCGAAACAGCAGATATCCTGTCAAACCTCCACAACCTATTAATAGAATAAGGGTAATCCCAAAAGCCAATCTTCCCTGGATAATAAGCAGGGCTCCGATACCAATGCCTGCTAAGAGTATAACTGCCACAGGCCACAAGAGAGGATATTTGTTCTTATCAGATATACTAATACGTCTCTTAATCCGCCCCTTCTCTGCCTCAAGGTCTTCTATTCTCTCTTTAAGATGCGATAGCCTGTCTCTCAGCCTCGCCTTTTTGGTAAGGAGGCTAAGAAGATCGCTAAACCTTAGTTGTCTGGTCTTGATAACAGCAGCATTCTTTTCTGAGGGCTCATCCATATTTTCTGTTAGGATCTTCTTTGCATCCTCTTCCTTTTGTGCAGATACCTTAACAGCCTTTGTAGCAAGCTCAAGTTTGTTATTTGCTTCTCTAAGTTCGCTTTCTGCCTCTTGAATAGTCTGTCTGTGTTCCCGAATAACCTCACGTTCTGAAATAGAGGTTTCAAAGGCCTGAAGCCTTTCTCTGTTCCATTCTGTACCAAGTTCGTGAAGCCCCTCTTTTAGTTTTTCCTCAATGTGTTTCAGCTCTTGCCTGTGAAGAGGCAAATCCCGGACAATACTGTCATATTGGTCCCTTCCGCGCTGAAGGCGGTGGATTTCATTTGCGTGTTTCAATAATCTCTCATCTACAAAGATATTATCGTATTCTCTCTGAATATCCTGATGTTCTTTTTCCAGTATGTTAAGTCTATTATTGATATCGGTCTGCTTCTCTTCAAACCGCTCAAGACGTGTAATACCATCGGTAGGAAAAGAATCGATTTGTGGTATAGATGAAAGTTCTTCTTCAGCAGAACACAAGGCAATCCAGTCATCCCAAGCATTAAAGAGTTGTTTGGCCTTCTCGTATCGATGACTAATTTGGCCTTTTCTTCTCTCTATCTCTGCTATCTTGACATCAGTTTCACCTACGGCCTTGTGCAATTCATCATATCTGTTGATATTTCCTGAAAGATCCCTAAGATCTCTTTGCACTTCGTTCAACTGACGCAGAATAGTGTTAATCTCAGGCTTACTTCCACCAGGCTTGAATATCTGATCAAGTACATTATCCAGATCCCTGTTGATTTCTGGCAAAGATTGCCTGCCAGTACCCATACCCGCGCTGTATATGGTCGCCTTTACAGCTTCATTATCAAGACTGTCAATACTTTGAAGTTCAGAGAGGCTAAATGCAAAGATGTTCCGGAAGAGATCTCGTGTTGCAAAACCAAGCAACTGACGAAGCACCTCTTCGCTACCAATCGAGCCATCAGGAAGGCTGAGTGTGACCGATCCTCCGTGTGGTCCTGGACGTCGTTCAATCACATATCTGTTACCTGACTTCCGTATTATGACAATTTGGCCCCCATACCTTCCTCCTCGTTGTGGTGGGTAGAGGTTTTCATTGGTCCTGCCATCCGGGAAACCAAAGAGAATAGCTCTAAGAAATGCAAGGAATGTAGTCTTTCCAGCCTCGTTATCTCCGTTAAAGACTGTCAAGCCATGATTAATCTTCTCTATTGTCAGGTCGTGAAATATGCCAAAGCCGTCAATATATATCTTTTCAAGCCTCATGAGTCTTCCTCACTGAGAAGCTTATCCAGACAAAGGGACTCTGCTGAGTCCAGCATTAAGAGGAGTTCATCATCTCCTGGCATTTTAATATACTGTCTGCACCGACGATCATTATAAAGATCGCTAAGATACTTTCTTAGCGTCTCCAGATTCTTCGTGTCACTTTGATACTCCTGTATCAATCTTAGACAGTCTCCAACGATATCTTCAGAGGCTCTACGCATCTCAATATCTATCTCTGGTCGCGTACGTGTGTTTATTGAATCCAGCCATACAAAGGGTTCTAGCCTGAGCCCATAATCGCGAAATTGGGTAACAATATCTTCGATATATCCGGCCCGATGTAAGGTATGATGAAGAAAGCCCCTTCCACATAAGGTCAACTTGCATATAGAAGGCCGTCCCTCTGCTTGTTTCTGAATATTTGAGATTGTCTGCTCCAACCTGGTAAGGAGTGCCTCTTCTGAATTAAGCGACTCAATTCCAATTTCACGTCGCTCCCACCTGACAGTATCCATAGGGACGAATTCGAATTCAACCTTTTTTGCATCACTTACCTTTACAAGAAAACACCCACGGGGACCGGCCTCATTTAGGTGACGAGCCTGTGTATTTCCTGCATAGACCACATAGGGTTGTTCATGAGAGAGGATCTCCCTGGTATGAACATGACCAAGTGCCCAATAATCTATACCTGTTTCCTTAAGATCGTCCAGTGTGCATGGGGCATATGCCTCGTGACCAGTGTTGCTGCCTGCATTACAATGTAGAAGTCCGATCTGGAAAAGGGGTGAGTCATTCCGCTTGAATCCTTGAGACAGGTTGGTTTTTATATCTCGTCTCGGATAACTGATTCCATGAACTATGGCACAGGATTGACCATCCTTCTTGAAAGAGAAGGATTCAACACTGTTTCCTCCAAATATGTGGGCATATTCAGGCCAGTGCAATGAAGAGGCCCATCCGTCAAGGGGGTCATGATTGCCGTATACAACAAAGGATCGAATCCCTGCGTCGTTCAAACGTTGGAGACCATCACGAAATTTAAGTTGCGCTCTAAGACTCCTGTCTGCACTATTGTAGATGTCACCAGCAATTAAAAGAAAATCGACCGCCTGTTTTATACATAAATCGACCATATTGTCAAAGGCCTGAAAGGTTGCCTTCTTTAAGGTATCAGCAACCTCATTCCCCAGCTCAGAAAGTCCTGTAAATGGGCTATCAAGGTGCAGATCCGCGGCATGTACAAATGTAAATTCATTCATTTTAAAGTTACGAGTTTCATATAGGTAATAATAACAGCTTTTTCTATGATTTCCAATTCCAATTTTTTTACAACATATTATAAAATTGTGCTTGAACTATTACGATAAAAATACTCCAATTGGTGTTGCAAAAAACATGTTGGGAAAAAACATATTGACATAAGAATCAGAATGATATATAAAAGATAAAACATTAATTGAATTTATATATAAGGAGTTAAGATCTTGGCAAAAAAGTGTGATGTCTGTGGTAAAGGACCGCAGTTTGGAAACAATATCAGCCACGCCCATAATATAACCAAAAGAAGATGGAATCCTAATCTTCAAAAGGTACGAGTCCTTGTTAAGGGTCATCCAAAAAAGTTAAAAGTATGTACGCGATGCATACGTTCTGGAAAGATACAGAAGGCCTCATAATTAACGTCTCGGAAACTCGACAACGCATTGAAAACAAAGAAATATTTTGATCAAGTTTGCGAGACGAGAATTCAGGAGTCAGAAGTTAGCGAACGAAGTGAGTTAAGTTCCTTACATCTTTCCTCCGCCAACAACAATATTAGGTATCCTCAGGGTAGGCTGGGCATGAGAGACAGGCGCCCCTTGTCTATCCTTTCCACAGGTGCCGATAGCAAATCCAAGATCATTACCCACCATATCTATCTCTTTTAGTACAGCAGGACCATTCCCTGTCAAGGTAGCTCCTCTAACCGCCTCTTTTATCTTCCCATTTTCTATTATATAGGCCTCGCTCACCTCAAAGACAAAATCACCATTTACAATATTCACCTCACCACCACCCATCTTTTTTACAAAGATCCCCTTTGACGTTGATCCAATGATATCCTGAGGATCTGATCTCCCTGCCGCGATAAAGGTATTGGTCATCCTCGGTATAGGTATATTTCTGTAAGACATCCTCCGGCCATTTCCTGTAGACGATACCCCTCCTTTCATAGCACTCAGCCGGTCGTACATAAAACCTCTCAATACACCCTCCTCTACCAGTACCGTTCTTTCAGAATACGTCCCCTCATCATCGAATCTAAATGATCCCCGTTTGTTAGGAAGAGTGGCATCATCTTCAACTGTTATAAGAGGAGAGGCCACCCTCTCTCCTGTCTTACCACAATATACCGAGAGCCCCTGCTGAATAAAATCGCCCTCAAGTCCGTGCCCCACAGCCTCATGTATCATGGTACCCCCTGCTTCGCTGGAGAGCACCGCTGTCATCTCCCCGGCTGGTGCCATCTCTGCCTCGAGCATTATAACCGCCCTATGCGCTGCCTTTTTTGCCATCTCTTCTGCCGGCTCGGTATTAAAGAGTTCAAAACCTATAAATCCTCCTATTGATTCATGACTACTCTGAATAATCCCTTTATCTGCTGCAACTACCTGAACTATAAATAACGTCCCTATCCTCTCATCCTCCACCTTTAAGCCCTCTGAGTTCGCTATCAGGATCTTTCTGGACCCATCAGAGTAAATGATTTTTGCCTGCCTGATCCTTTTGTCAAACCCCCTTACTCCCTCATTTGTATCCCTTACCAGGCTGATCTTTTTACCCGTATCAATACTATCAGGGGTAATAGAAATAACCATATCTATAATCGGTTTCCTTACAGTCAGATCAATTTCAGTACCACCTAAAACATCCTGTTCGTTTGGAGCTAGTCTAACGGCATTCCTCACTCTCCTTGCCAGGGCTATAAGATTCTTCTCTGTCAGATCATTTGTATAAGCATAAGCACTCCTCATATCGAATATCACACGTATACCTGCCCCTACATCCTTCCCTGTAACTATCTCTTCTATCCTGTTATCCTCACAGACAATAGAGGTAGTATGACTATCTTCTACAAATAATTCAGCAAATTCCCCTCCGTTTAACAGAGACTCATGTAAAACCTGTTTGACAATCCTGTCATCTATCATCTTTATATTCCTTTATCTCTAGTGGTATTTCCTTGCTTATCTCTGCCAGAAGCCTTTTCATATCTTCCACAAAAGAGGGAGAGACCAGAAATTCAACCAGCCCCTCTTTCGAATCTATCGTTCTCATAACGGCCAGATTACCATATCCCTCAATTATTCCACTAAGGTACACGATATCTGATTTTTTAATCTTAGCTGCCATACTTACTGAATCATTAAAAGGGGATTGTTTAATCAGCATTGTGGGATTAATTATATACCATTTTGGTTTGATGTCAATAATGGGGCTAGGGCTCTCCCAAAAAAGATTTTACCATATGAAGACATCATAGTATAATCTTTCATATGCAAAGACCCAAAAGATATTTCTCATGTCAGGCATGTGGTTATCAGACCCCGAAATGGTTAGGTAGGTGTCCTGACTGCGGGGAATGGAATACCATGATAGAAGAGACGATAGATTCTCCAGATCTATCCAGAGGAGTAACAAGGGGAGGGGGCAGGGTAGGGCCACTTCCTATCACCGATGTTGAGAGTGGAGAAGGGAAGAGGCTTTCCTCCGGGATATCCGAATTTGATAGGGTATTAGGAGGTGGTATTGTGCCAGGTTCCTTGATATTGATCGGGGGTGATCCTGGTATCGGTAAATCGACCCTCCTATTACAATCTTCAGGGAAGATAAGCAAGAATGGAAAGAGTGTCCTATATATTAGTGGTGAGGAGTCCTCCAGCCAGATCAGGATGAGAAGTGACCGTCTGGGGAGTTTGTCAGATAGAATTTTTATCCTCGCTGGGACACGTCTGGAGGATATCGTTATCCAGATAGATAAACTAAGACCATCAT
>CAJVYE010000072.1 GCA_913009285.1 uncultured Nitrospirota bacterium
ATGTGACTGGAGTTCAGACGTGTGCTCTTCCGATCTACCGCCATTTTCGAGCTACACTGATACCGCTGTAAATAGCCAGACCAGCTACTCCAAGCATGAGAACAGACAAAATCATGTAACTGAGTGTATACGGATTCCACATAATTTCCTTTAAGAATCCCCCCTACCCCCTTTTTCAAAGGGGGAATTACTGTCACCCCTATTTGTGACTGTCGATTTGCGATTTACTCGAATACATCTCCTATGGACCCTGTCTTTCTTTTGGGTATATCCGCTGCTCTTTCAAAGAATATAGTTCTATCAATCAGGCCATCCGCATCTTTGATAGCAGGATCATGACTGGTCATGACAATGGTTTTCCCTTCTGCCTTTAACTTCTGAAAGATATCGAGAATCTGCTCGGTGGTTTTTAAATCCACAGCAGAGCTGGGCTCGTCAGCGGTGATCAGGATCGGATCATTGATAAGGGCCCTGGCAATGGCCGCCCGCTGCTGCTCACCTCCACTAAGATGGTTGACAGGAAAATCCAGACGATGATCCATTTCTAATTTGGTAAGTAACTCCCTGGCCTTTTTGTGTCGTTCCGCCCTGTTTAGGCCAAGAGGGATCAGGGGCATAGCCACATTATCCAGCAGGGAGAAACCTGACAACAGATGAAACTGCTGAAAGATGATACCGATTTTATCCCTCCGAATCCGGGACAGAAAATGCTCTGGCAGCCTGGAAAACTTTTCTCCATCCAGCCAGATACGGCCACCAGTGGGTTTTACTATCCCGCTAATCAGGTTGAGAAAGGTAGTCTTGCCGCTCCCTGATGGTCCCCAACAAAGGATACACTCACCCTTTTTGATATGGGTATCTAATGGGGTCAGGGCAATTATCTCTCTATCCTTTTCTCTGAAAGCTTTGTAAACCCCTTCAGTCATAATCATTTTTCTCACCCCCTTATTGCCTCATCTGGTTCAACTATCCCTACCAGCCAGGCAGGAATCAATGTAGCCACAATAAGTGGAAATATCCCTATACACAGCACAACTCCCAGGGCCCTTCCACTCACCTCTATAGGGAGAGGGAATGCTGGATAGATCTTTGCCCACCCCAAAAACACGGACCTCATCCCTGGGGCATTCAGAAGTAGATACCCAAAAGAGAGACCAAGTCCAGTGAGGGTACCAATCGATCCCAACAACAGATTTTCCCAGAATTTCATCTGAATAACATCTGCGGTGCCCCAACCGACTGCCTTGAGGATACCAACCTCTCTTTTTATATGAAGGGATATATTGGCCGCTTCAGCCCAGGCAATGATCAGTACTGTTATGAATACTACCAGCCATAAAAGCTGGACCACCCCACCTTTGGCCTGGTAAAGTACCTGTATAAGATTCCCCAATACATGACGGGTTATAATCCTATATTCATGAGGAAAATCACTCTGCAATGCCTCTGCCACCCGATTCTCGAACTCTTCCCGGTAAAGATAGAGACCGATTTCACTAACTTTTCCTTCAGGTACATTTAAAATCTTACGTGCATCATGGTTTGTTGTGAGGATCAAATCTGCCCCATAGATCTGAACCTCTTCATCCATAATACCTACCACCTTCAATGGATACATCGTATGTTCGACTGTCATTAACTTAATGGTCTGCCCTGACTTCACACCTATGAAATGGGCCACAGCCTGCCCTACTACCGCCTCTCCTGTCTCCACTGGCCAGCGGCCAGCCATCAAAGAGGGTAATTCATCTTCCTCAGAAAATTGTTCTAGTCCCATCACAGTAAAAAGCCCTTCCTCTTCATCTTTATGTATCATTGCAAAACCCCAGACCCGGGGAATTACAGCGCTTATCTGGGGATATTCCTTAACCTTTTCCACAACACCACTACCATCAAAAAAGGTTGCCCGTCCCCCTTCCAGTTTCTGGATCACCAGATTTGGGGTCAGGTTTACTGCCATAACAGCATCGCTCTGCACCCCGCCCTGAATAAAG
Organism: uncultured Nitrospirota bacterium; assembly: GCA_913009285.1. Lineage (GTDB taxonomy): Bacteria > Nitrospinota > Nitrospinia > SZUA-224 > SZUA-224 > SZUA-224. The sequence goes on from CAJVYE010000072.1 coordinate 1,995, forward strand.
AGCATGCCTGCTAGAAGGGTAGTCATCAGGATAAGGGGCACAAGCATGGCTACTGTCTTTGGCCAGTTACGAAAGAGATTTCGACAGGCCACTTCCAGGAGATTAATCTGTCGACCAAATAAACGGAAAAGATTCATAAAACCTCCTCAATCTTTATTCGAGCTCGTGTCGCAGAAGATGGGGTATCTCCAACCCACTGAATCGGCTGCAAAGGATATTGCCCTGGTGTTTCAGTAAAACATGACTCTGCGCCATATAGCGGACTCCTGAAGGCAGGACAGGTTACATTCCCAAGCGCCAGACCTGGCAATGCCCAATATGTAGATGTTGATTTAGGAATAATTATCTCTTTTCGACTTTTCCAAAGCAATCCTCCGCCTAGGAGTAGATTACAAAGGATAAGGAATACCATGATTCTGATTATTACAATCATGTTATGTCTCATTTTTTAAGTCCCTCTTCCAGTTTCTTACGCACCTTGGTAGAGAGCAATTCATCATGAGTCATGTACTGACCACCATTTCGAGAAATAAACTTCTCTGCATCCTCTTTTTTCTTGAAGACATAAATAGCTGGCACACAGCACTCAATGTGCTTGCTATCATAGGCAAAGTGCCCTTTCAAATAATTTATCCTTTCCCCTGTATAGTAATCAGAACCTGTAGCTGATTCTATCTCAATCCCCTTCTCACGAAAGCGTGCTTCAATGGCGGAACCACACATCGGACAACAGGTCCTCACCTTTATCTTCTTCTTTTTCAATACGATATCCACTGCCAGATGAGGCTTAATATATTTTGAGCAGAGCAGACAACGCTCCTTCTTTGCCTTTCTCTTAAAACCATACGAAGACATACCAACAAGAAAGATAAGTCCCCAGATAACAAATCTTCGACGTGTAAAGGAACTAACCTTATTTCCTTCCATAATCTAACCTCCTCCTTTCAATAAATATTCTACTGTGTCTCTAATCTCTTCCTTAGCGGCATCATAATCTCCATTGATCTGCACTTTCCCTGTTTGGTCTACAACGATCGTTATTCCCATTGTGCCACAATAGAGATCGGTTAAGGTATTCTCTGTATCTACCAGTACAGTAATATCAGATGGTATCCCCCAGGTCTGACGGTAACCCTCAGCCGCTCCTATGTCTGAATTGACATAATCTACAAGATAGATGGCAAAATCGCCCGATTCTATATAGCCCTTATAAGACTCATAGATGTCCCGCATAATGCTGTCATAATGTCTCTTACAGATCGCACACCACATTGTAAAGTTAATCAATATTACCTTTCCTTGCGACTCATTTAATATATTATGTGAATTACCCTGACTGTCAGGTAAGGCAACATCCAGGTCAGCCGTATCACCTTCTAGTATACAATTGGCAGTACCACCTGGACCTTTAAACATAGATGCTGTCAGGTCAGCAGGCATATCCCCACAGGAGACAAAGGATAGGACACAGAAAACTAAAATCAGCAAATAGATTGGTTTACTCCTCATTTTGTTTTCTCCATTATTTTATGTAACTCACACCAAATGATATAGTATTAGTGGTAGGGAAATTCCTTCCCACATCATCATATTCCGGAACCCAGCCAAAACTAAACCGAGATAGCCAATTCACATTCCACATCCATGCCAGGCCAAAGGTAAAGGAATTTTTCTTTATACCACTATCTTTTAGTTCCACGCCTCTGATCTTCTGTTCACCTTCATTAAAGCCAGCATATCCAATAGATATACCAGATGGGATTGTTCTCCACCACCACTCATCAGTAAGATGTGTGCCGATCTTATAGGCCACACCCATATTCCAGCTTATGCGATCTCCTACTTTACGCTTATAGGCATCTACTGATCTTCCATATTCCCTTGTTACCCACCTCTCTAAAGCTTTTCCATAACTGAAACCCGCTGATAATGTGAAACCGTTTAAATAATTTAAGCTTTTGGTCAGTGATAGGGAAGGGGTAATTATATAATATCCACGACCGGTAATATCATAGCTAGAGGCTACATCATCAAAAGGAGAAATCCCTGTGGGAAGGGTTATCCCCAATCCTAAAAGCACTGAAGGTAACCAGTCTGTCCTGTCAACAATCAACCGGGGAAAGTATCCTACATCATCCCATAGTTCATATCTGACAGCTACTGCAATATCCCCGATTCCATATGAGGTAGAGACCTTACCTGGTCCGGCATCAACTCGATTATAAACGAATGGGACCAGGACCCCTGCCTGCCAGTCTCTGGCCAGTCGTTTTCCACCTGAAAGATTCAATCGTAACTGAAAAATATCGTTTGTTTCCTCTTTCCATGTGCCATCTGGTAAGTATTCCCCTGTGTATCCCTCATAGTCAAATGAGGCATCCAATTTGTACTTGTCATCTTTTGCTAATGTAGGGCCCCCGCCCCCGCCCCCGCCGCAGCAACTGGCAGCCTGAGAAAGGGAGGGAAGCAACAACATTGACAATAATAATAGACACGCAATAGAACCACTCATAAATATTTTCTTATTAATGATAAACACCTCCTCCTTTTTTAAGTTAACTAAAGTGCCTAAAGTGAGCTAAAGATTAGTTGATAAACGAATTATTCTCCACTTTATAATTTCGTTTCACTCGCTCAGGTTGACCGTGAAATTCATGGTTGAGCTTGCAGAGTCATCCCCTGTCGTGGCATACACAGTCACCTGATGAGGTCCACTCGTAAGTTCTTTTGTAAATAATAAAGAGATCTCTTCTGCACTTAATGCCCTGTTTGAAATATGAACATCGTCTATTGTGCCATGGAAATGTTCATACGTCTGATTACCTACATCAAAATTCCCACTCCTTCCTATCCAAAACGGCTCATTTATTAACGGCAATGGTGGAGCAGCTCCAGCAGTAGTAGCCACAGCTCCATTCAGATATATCGTCACTGTACCTGAGCCCGAGCTACCACCATCATGGGTTACAGCAATATGAGACCATTCCCCATATGGATATGTAAATCCAGCCATATAACCAAATGTGCCGGTATATTTAAACTGGAGTGCCCCCAACGCGGTGCAGTACCGAAGCATCATATAATTATCTGGTATACCCTTCCATATAAAGGTCTTCATATGGTAAACAGCGCTAGTCTGCTCTGGTCTTATCCATGCTGCATAGGTAAATCCATTGCTAAAATCAATTGATGGATCATCAGGGACCTCGATATAAGTATTTGTGATAGTATCAGGATCTGGCTGTGGTTGATTTCCTGTAAACCACAGGGCATTTCCAAACCTTCCATCTATAATCCAGTTTACTGTACCGTATATTATCCCATCGTTCCCATTTGGACTTGAGTCGGAAACAGATGTGCCAGATCCCTCGTTCACATGGAGGAGCAGAAAAGTATTTAGATCTACATTTGATTCACCATAGGTAGTATTAAGCCCTGTAGCATTCAGTGCGCCTAGCATCTTATCTTCGTTGTCCCATTGATAATCTATCCTTGCAGCCGAATTTATACTAGCGATCAAATCAGGGGTTGTATCAAAAGTAGTTGCTGGAGGTGAGGTTATGGTTACGGTCAACCCTCCACCCACGACTAGGAATCTTAGAGCATCCGCAATTACCCAGGAGTTGGCATTATCTGAGAGGGTTATATTCTCTGTACCATCATTAGCAAAGGTGTATGTACCAAGACTTACCCACTGACCACCATTTACAGTCTGATTCACCAAAACTGTATCAAACCCACCAGAAAAGTTAATAGTAAATGGGGCATTGCTGGCAAGAGCCCCCGCTGCAAGATACCACACCTTTACCTCGTATACACCAGCACCATTGGGCAGTTCTGCCTTCCATATTGCCTTGTTAGCTCCTGTACCTGCTGCATGATAACGTAGGTCTGTACCATAGATATTTGGGTTTGAAGCAGAATATGTACCCCAGGTACCTATGACACTAAAACCAAGATCAGTGTTGTCGACTATGCCGTCCGGTGGAATAAACATGACAGCATCTGCAATTACCCAGGAGTTGGCATTATCTGAGAGGGTTATATTCTCTGTCCCATCATTAGCAAAGGTGTATGTACCAAGACTTACCCACTGACCACCATTTACAGTCTGATTCACCAAAACTGTATCAAACCCACCAGAAAAGTTAATAGTAAATGGGGCATTG
>CAJVYE010000073.1 GCA_913009285.1 uncultured Nitrospirota bacterium
GAGTTGATGTACATCTGAAGCTGGAGAATCTACAGAAGACAGGCTCCTTCAAGATCAGGGGTGCCTACAATAAAATAGCCAACCTAAGACCTTCCCAGAGGAGAAAGGGGGTAGTGGCCGCCTCTGCCGGGAACCATGCACAGGGGGTTGCCTTTGCAGCAGGAAGGTTTGGAATAAAATCTACTATCGTGATGCCTGAGAATGCATCACTTGCCAAACAGGAGGCAACAAGGGGTTATGGTGCAAACCTGATCTTAAAGGGAGATACATATGAAGAGTCCTTCAGGTATGCAAGGGAGATCGAAAAGAGAAGAGGCGCTATTTTTATCCATGCATTTGATGATGAGGATGTAATAGCAGGTCAGGGAACTATTGGATTTGAGATACTGGATGTCCTACCATCAGTTGGTACAATTATCGTTCCTATTGGTGGTGGTGGTCTGATCTCTGGTATCTCTATTGCTATCAAGGAGCAGAATCCAGATATTAAGATTATCGGGGTTGAGGCAGAGGGGGCTAGTTCTATCTCCCTCTCAGTAAAAGCAGGAGAGATAAAAGAGATAGAGTCAGTCTCAACCATTGCTGATGGGACGGCCGTCAAAAGGGTGGGCAATATTACCTTCCCCTTGATACAAAGATATGTTGATGATATCGTTACAGTAGAGGAAGAGGAGATAGCCGCGGCCATCTTACTCCTCATGGAGAGAAAAAAGATCATTGTCGAGGGTGCAGGTGCCCTTCCTCTGGCAGCCCTCCTTCATGGCAAGGTCATGATCAAAGGTAACAGCGTAGTCCTGGTTTTAAGTGGTGGAAATATCGACGTAAATATCATAGAGAGGATAATCGAGAAGGGGCTCGTCAAGTCAGGTAGGCTTGTACGTCTTGAGATAGAGCTAATGGATGTCCCTGGTACACTTGCTAAATTGACCTTACTTATAGCTAAAAATGGGGCAAATATATTACATATATCACATGACAGGCTTTCCAAAGATGTAACTATAGGAAAGACCAAGGTAAGGCTTTCATTGGAGACAAAGGGCTATGAGCATATGAATGATATCCTTAATGACCTGAGGGAAAAGGGATACATGGCTAAGATTGTGTAAGGAATAGCCCAAAAATTATTTCCATTATGGTGATTTTTATGGTATATATATGTGCAAGGAGGTGGGGAGATGAGTGAATGTATATTCTGTAAAGTGATCAAAGGTGAGATTCCGGCAGAGAAGGTGTATGAGGATAAGGAGATCATTGTTATTGAGGATGTTAATCCCCAGGCCCCGACTCATCTGTTAATTATACCTAAAAGACATATCCCGACATCAATGGAATTAGAAAGTGGGGATAAAGATATGATTGGTTCCATATTTCTGGTTGCCAATAGAGTGGCAGAGGAGAGAGGTATTGTTGACTCTGGTTTCAGGGTTGTAATGAATTGCAATGAAGGGGCAGGGCAATCTGTCTTTCATATACATTTTCATCTCCTTGGTGGTCGTAATATGAAATGGCCACCGGGTTAATCTGATTTTCGATTTTTGAATGTCGATTTTCGATTTTTAAGAAGGAGACGAAATTCTTCGGAGTGACAGTGCTTGTGTTGTCATTACGTCTCTTCTGCAATCTACCAGGACAGCATAAGTGCTGTCATTCCTAAAAGATTAGCTGGGTGGCACGGACAAACTTGTTGTCCGTGTCTTGCTTGATTTTCATTATCATCTCTGCCAGCAGGAGATGTGGTTTTATTCGAAAATCGAAAATCATAAGAGGTGAGAGTGTATTTTTCAGGGGAAAAACATGACAAAGATTGCACCATCTATTTTATCAGCGGATTTTAGCAGGCTAGGTGAGGAGCTTAAAAAGGTAGAGGACGCAGGGGCAGATCTAATCCATATAGATGTAATGGATGGCCACTTTGTGCCGAATATCACAATAGGTCCCCTAATTGTAAAGGCGGTCAAGAGATCTACAAAACTCCCTCTTGATGTGCACTTGATGATAGATAATCCAGATAGATATATAAAATCATTTGCAGAGGCAGGTGCTGATATCATCACCATTCATATAGAGGTCTGTAATCACCTCCATAGGACAATCCAATGCATCAGAGACCTTAATATTAAAGGTGGTGTGGTCCTGAATCCAGCGACCCCCCTTGTTACCCTTGAAGATATCCTTGAGGATGTAGATATTGTACTCCTTATGTCTGTTAACCCGGGTTTTGAAGGACAGCAGTTCCTACCTTCTGTATTACCTAAGATTGAGAGGTTAAAAAGGCAGATAGATGAGAGAGATCTGAAGGTTGAGATTGAGGTAGACGGTGGTATCAAGCTAGATAATGCAGGGGATGTAATAAAGGCAGGGGGTGATATCCTCGTTGCTGGTTCAGCAGTATTCTACAGTGAGGATTATCATAAGACTATCAAGGGGTTGAGATCAGGATCTTAACATCTCTCATAGATCATCCTGGAAGAAATTTAATAATACCTAATTTTGACTTTACTGCGAAAACCTCAAAACCCGAGTAGCCGCAACCTTTAGGTTGCGTAAATGACTGATTTATTGCATTTTTTTTGTAGGCTAAAGCCTGCTGCTACCAATTTAGGTGTTTCTGTAGAGGACTCAATTTTTATTAATGGGGGAAAAAATGGATTTAAGCGATAACAATATTAGGAAAAAAATCATACAGGATATTAGACCATGGGGCAATTTTAAACAATATGTTTATAATGAGGAATGTACGGTTAAGATTATAACGGTAGATCCAAATCAAATGCTCAGTAATCAAGCTCACAAGAAAAGGGATGAACTTTGGGTTATTATTGATGATGGATTGAGAGTAGAGTTGGATGATAAAATTATAGACCCTAAACCTGGTGATGAAATTGTAATCCCAAGAAATACTAAACATAGACTTTCATCACTTGGCAAAAAAGGGAGAGTATTAGAGGTATCATTTGGATATTTTGATGAAAACGATATTGAAAGATTTGATGACATTTATGGTCGGAAATTGAAATAGAATGAAGGAAATACTAAGCGTTGATATCGGCCATTTGCTCGATGAAGAAGATACTGCGAACTTTATCTCTTTGTCCACTTTTAAATCTTTCTGTAAAAGATATAGTACTTCTTTTGATGAAATTCGAATATCTCTTGAAAATAAAACATCACCAATTACTCGTTCATTTTTGACAGAGTCATCTTTACCAACTATCAAGGCGATAGCTGAATCTTTATGTGGAAAATACGAAAATATACTCCTCCTTGGTATTGGTGGTTCCACGCTAGGTTTTAGGTCAATCATTCAAGCACTTAAAGGCCCTTTTTACAATTTTAAAGCTTTATCACATAAAAGGCCACGTGTATTTGTTCTGGATAATGCGGATCCTATACTGGCAAAGGATTTGGGAGACCTCCTTAATTTTAAGAAAACAGCCCTCATTTATATAAGCAAGTCTGGATCTACGCCCGAACCAGCAGCAAATTTCATTTATTTTTATAAAAAATATAAAGAGGCTGGAGGTTTGCTAAAGGACATAGTTATTATTTGCGACCCAGGTGATACTGGTATAAATCGTATAGTAAAGAATATTGGATGTCACATGCTACATATCCCTCCTGATTTGCCGGGCAGATATACAGTTTTATCTCCGGTCGGATTCCTGCCTTCGGAACTTATTGGTATAGATAGCAAAGATTTGCTAGATGGTGCAGCCCTAATGCATGACACAATTCTTCATACACCACTTAAACAGAATGCTGTGTTTATTTTAGGAACTTGCCTGTCGGAACTTGCCAGCAAAGGTAAGTCAATTCACGTATTATTCAATTATAGTAATATTCTTTCTGAATTTGGACTTTGGTTTGTACAATTGTGGGCAGAAAGTCTTGGAAAGGAAAAATCTATAACTGAAAATGTTATTAACGCAGGCACAACACCGCTTGCTGCTTTAGGCGCTACGGATCAACATTCGCTTCTCCAGCTTTTTAAAGAAGGACCAAATGATAAAGTTTTCGGTTTTATTACAATAAATAATTTTCCATCCGATATTATACTAACCAATGAATTTCCCACTGAGGTGGAATATTCTTACTTTACAGGGCATACTATGGGTGAGCAGCTGAAGATTGAGCAAATATCAACTGAGATGAGTTTAGTGCAGGCCAAACGTCCTTGCTACCGGCTTGTTCTTCCAGACATGTCTGCTCTTACTTTAGGTGCATTGTTCTACTTTATGGAATCACTTGTTATTTTTATTGCCAGGCTTTGGCAGGTTAACCCGTTTGACCAGCCTGGAGTGGAAGAAGGTAAGAATATGACATATTCTTTAATGGGAAGGAAGGATTACACTTCTAGGCGCTTAGAATATGAAAAACAATTGTCATCATTCAATAGTAAACGCCGTATATTTTGATTTTCTAAAATTGTATCTTTGGTTTTTCTATCGTTCCTGCAATCTTGATGGATGAAAAACCACCTATCTTCCTTTTTTTGATTAAGTTCTTGAGGATACCCATCTCACTCTGATAGGATGGAGACAACTTGAACCTTATATTTACGTTGATAGGGCTTTTAGAAAAATTCCTTCTAAAAAGGATATTTCCTCTTACCTCAATGTTTATATCATTCCCTTCCAACTTCAATCCCTTGATCCTGAGGTTATCACGAACAAAATTCACCTCCCCGGTAATCTTATTATAATGTATGGTTGGAACAGGTATAGTCATGATTTTTAGGTTTTCAATGCTTCCATTGCCTATATTTATGTCTATCTTTCCCCTCATCACACTCTTTTTCCCGGGAGAGTAATTACCAATCTCTATGTCTCCTTCTACCCTCCCTGAAAGGGATGAATTGAACAATTCCTCTGCTATTGCATGGTGCTTTTCCAATCTTAAATCATCAAAATTTGCATCTATCCATATCTTGTTTCCATTATTAGCACTTTGTATTCCAACTTTTCCGTAAATCTCCCCTCCATAGGCTGCGGTAAAGTACTTTATCCGTCTAGTCTTTGAAAAGAGTGATGTGAGTTGAAACCTCATTTTTAGTTTATCAGCAGAGAATATGATAATATCTCTATCCCTCGATTCCGTTATTATTCGTACATCTTTGAAGGCCATTCCTAAAGGGAAAAGTGGACTAATCTTCTGGATATATACACCCTTGTTAAGTGTATTATTCAATCTATCGATTAGTCTATCCTTCAACAAATCATAGGGGAAGTAGATATATATCAATATAAGCAAGAGGAAGAATCCATAAAATGAATACCCCAGGATCTTAAGTACTATAGTCTTATTTTATTTATTAAAGATCATATTTTAAGTTACTCTACCCTCCAGTAAACAATCTTTATCTTATCCGTATCCTTATTAAGGACAGCAACTATACGTTTTCTTATCCCATTAACCTCTCCGGTTGCATCGACAGAATAGTAAGAGCTCGTCTTACCTATCATATCCATAATATTGCACCCTATAAATTGCATCGCTTCATTAATGTTCTCAAAGGGTTCATCCTCTCGACGAGCGATGATATCATTTACCATTACATCATCAGCATCATCGCATAGAGCCTCTATCACTTGGGATTCAGCCGTATTTATATTTATCTTTCCACCCCCATTCACCGGATATACGGTTAAATCTCTCATTAAGTTTAATTGTATTATAGTCCCCTCCTCCGATAAACCCTCGATCTTTTCGATAATCTTCTCCTCAATCATACCCTTTATAAGCCTGAGCTCTGAGATTGTATCTAATGGTCCATTTTTACATGGATAGGGTGGATCGAGTGATTCATAATAGGATTGTTCTGCATCTTCTGCTGTCACGCTTTCGTCATCCTCATCTGTCCAATCCTGAATATTATTTAGAATATCAATGATTGTATCATCCTCTTTATCTATTTCCAGGAGGGAGGATAGATACCTCTGGAATACCTTCTCTGTATCTGTTTTTCCCCCTTTTTTTTCTTGAGGTATGTTGTTTATATTAATTTTTCTATTCTCATCAACAATAGATACTAAGACACTCCCTTCATCGATGCCTAAAGAAAGAGATCGGAAGAGCACACGTCTGAACTCCAGTCACATTCCTTTATCTCGTATGCCGTCTTCTGCTTGAAAAAAAAAATAAAAACAACAATACA
>CAJVYE010000074.1 GCA_913009285.1 uncultured Nitrospirota bacterium
AAAGCTCCTCTCGACCATAGCGAAGGGTAAGAAAAGGGCATCGCCAAGGTCGCCGTTTAAGAGAAGAAAGGGAAAGAAGAGGAAGAAGGCATCAACAGGATTCCCAGGGACTACTGCTGGGGGAGGAGACGTAAAGATTATACCTGATGAAAGAACCAATTACCTGATTGTTGTGGCCTCGCCGGAAGATACTGACTTGATCAAATCTCTTATAGCCAAACTGGATATAGAGATTCCACCACCAGAGGCGAAGATCCATGTCTATTATCTGGAGAATGCTGTGGCCGCGGATATAGCAAAGGTCCTCATGGGGCAGGTTCCACAGATGGTAAAAAGTGTTAAAAGTAAAGGAAAGCCACCCCGAAAGGGTAAAACCCCTTTTTCCACGCAATCAGGTCTGAAAAAGGAGGGTATTGTAATAACTCCTGATAAGGCGACAAACTCCCTTGTAATTGGTGCCACGCAGGAGATATATGAATCACTGGTAGAGATCATTAAGAAACTCGATATTATGCGTCCCCAGGTAATGGTGGAAGGGCTTATCATGGAAGTAAAACTTAAAAAGGCAATGCAGCTAGGTGTGGCATGGACAGCAATGGAAGAACCGGAAGCTGGAACTATTACCGGATTTGCCGGGACATCGGTGGGGGCAGGAAAAGGATCAGTTGGTGATCTTCTATTACCAGGGGACACTCCTGCAGGCTTTATGGCTGGTATTGTCAAAGGCTATATCACATGGGGGAATAAAGCTTATCCAAATATCGCTGCCTTTATCCGGGCAATTCAGTCAGACTCTGATGTCAATATACTCGCTACACCACAGATCTTGACCACTGACAATGAAGAGGCAGAGATAATCGTGGGAGAGGAGAGACCTGTCCTTAAACGTTCTCAGAGTGATACAACAGGTGTGTCAATAATAAGGACATACGATTACAAGGATGTTGGGATCACACTCCGCCTGACTCCCCATATCAGCAAGGGTAAATTTGTAAGACTCGAGATATTTCAGGAGATAAAGAGTTTCGTAAAACAAGAAGAGGTAGGCGCTATAATCACTACTAAGAGGCAGGCCAAGACAACCGTTACTGTGGAGAGCGGACAGACCATAGTTATCGGTGGATTGATTCAGGAATCAACAGGTATGAGTGAATCCGGGGTCCCATTATTAAGCAAGATCCCTATACTAGGTTGGCTATTTAAGGCTAGGTCCAGATCAAATGACAAAATAAATCTAATGATATTCATCACACCTCATATAATTGCCAGTCTGGATGAGATCGATAAAATCACAGAGGAGAAGAGATTGGAGATGGAGGGCCATGTCGATGATAATGGGAAAAAAGTAGAAGAATTAGAAGATAAGGAGGAGGAGGAAGAGGAGGAGTTAGAAGACAATCAAGCTGATAGCTCATAGCTGATAGCTCATGGCTCTCATGGCATTGAATTTGACTTGATCCCATTATTCCAATTCTATGAGCTATCAGCTATCAGCTATGAGCTATCAGCTATGAGCTATCAGCTATGAGCTAACGAACGGAGTTTGGTATGATCGGTATACATGAAAAGAGTATCGGAGAGATACTATTAGAGAATATAGACACCCTTACAAAGGAGGAACTTAAAAGGGCTGATGAGTTTGGAAAGGATAAGAGTAAACAGATCGGGGACGCCCTTATACAGCTCGGTCTGATCTCAGAGGATGACCTCCTAAGGGCATTAAGTATACAGCTTGACATCCCATATCTTGCAGAGATAGACCCTCAAACTGTAGATTCTACTATAGTGTCGAAGGTTCCTTTTAACTTTGTCAGGAAAAATAAGCTCTTTCCGATAAGGATAGATGGGAATATATTGAAGGTTGCTATGCGTGATCCCCTGAATTTAGAGCCCCTTGATGACCTCGGTGTCCTTCTTGGCCTCTCGGTTGAGCCGGTAATCAGCAGTGAAAATGAGATATTAGAGTCGATAAACAGATTCTACAAACAGGATACTGACTCTGCGGAGAAGGTGATACAGGATATGGATGGTGAGGATCTGGGCGTTCTATCAAAGGAGATAGAGGAGCCTGATGATCTGTTAGAGGTTGACCACGATGCACCTATAATAAAGCTTGTGAATCTTATGCTATTGCAGGCGGTCAAGGACAGGGCGAGTGATATACATATAGAGCCATTTGAAAGAAATCTGAATGTGAGATACAGGATCGATGGGGTACTTTACAATATTCTCACACCACCAAAGAGATATCAATCCGCCATTGTCTCCCGTGTAAAGGTAATGGCGAACTTAGACATTGCAGAGAAACGTCTTCCCCAGGATGGACGTATAAAGATAAAGATGACCGACAGGGACGTAGATATCAGGGTATCTGTGATCCCTACCACATTTGGTGAGAGGATAGTACTTCGTCTTTTGGATAAAACCGGTATATTTTTGGATATGAAGGATATAGGTTTTTCTAAAAAGGATCTTGAAAGATATGAAAAGCTGATCCACCATTCTAATGGTATTATACTCGTTACAGGACCGACAGGGAGTGGGAAGACCACCACACTCTATGCTACAATAAGCACCATAAATTCATCTGAAAAGAACATTATTACAGTAGAAGATCCGGTAGAATACCAGCTTGATGGAATAGGACAAATTCAGATAAATCCAAAGATCGAGCTTACATTTGCCAATGGTCTGAGATCGATACTACGACAGGATCCGGATGTGATAATGGTAGGTGAGATCAGGGATGTTGAGACCGCTGAGATTGCTATACATGCCTCATTAACCGGACATCTGGTCTTTAGCACCCTGCATACCAATGATGCAGCCGGCGCGGTGACAAGGCTTTTGGATATGGGGATAGAACCGTTTCTTGTTGCATCTTCTGTTTTGGCTATTATGGCACAGCGGCTGATTCGTGTGATATGCCCTGAATGCAAAGAGCCTTATATGCCAGATGAAAAGGCATTAAAGGAGATTGGGTTGACCATGGAAGATATGCACAGAGTCACAGATACACTCTATATCGGAAAGGGTTGCTCTAAGTGTCTTAATACTGGTTATAAAGGACGTACTGGAATATATGAATTACTCATGGTGAGTGATAATGTGAGAAAACTGATCATGAGTAATGCAGATTCAAACAGGATCAAGAAGGATGCCATCAAGAAGAGTGAGATGGTAACCCTTGTTGGTGATGGTGCAAGGAAAGTGCTCCAGGGAATAACAACTATAGAGGAGATACTAAGGGTAACGCAGGAGTAATTTATTTTCTATTTACGATTGTCGATTGTCGATTTAGAGTAAGGGACGGGTCAAAATTCTTTGACCTGTATAACCAAAAATCAGCTTAGAATACAGACACATGCTATTTATGCAACCCTTTCAGGGTAATTCGATTTCTGATTCTTTTTCCCAGGGTGATTACCCTGGGCTATTATATATAACCCTTTCAGGGTAAGTAGCCATACCCCAACGGGGTTACATATATTAGCCCAGGGTCAGCTAAGCGCCACCCTGGGAGAGCAAAGAGAAAAATCAAATATACCCTGAAAGGGTTACATAAAAACAGTCTGCGTTATCAGTCGAAATCCTCGACGTATTACTCAACATACGCAGGCTAAAGCCTGCGGCTACCCAGGATTTCTCCTTCTATCCTTGTGTAATTTATTATATGGAAATCTATAGCTATGCAAGAAACCTCTCGATCCATTATAAAAGATAAGTGGCGTCTTATTGATGATGGGCTACATGACGGCCATATGAATATGAGAATTGATAAGGCAATAGCCCATGCCTGCGGTAAAGGGCTTATACCTCCCACACTCCGGTTTTATGGCTGGAGTCCACCTGCAGTCTCCATAGGCTATTCTCAGAGGCCTGGGAAGGATATCGATCTAACCTACTGTAAAGAACATGAGATAGATATAGTACAGAGGCCTACCGGTGGAAGGGCAGTACTCCATGATCATGAACTGACTTACAGTATTATCTTTCAGGAAGGAAATCAGATAATTCCCGGACATCTTAAGGGTTCCTTTAAGGTAATTGGTGAGTCATTGATCAGGGGATTGGGATACCTCGGTATAGATGCTCAACTCTCTGATGGTAGAAGGGATAGATTGAACAGAACATCTAATAGAGATGCTGCATGTTTTTCTTCCCATTCACCTTACGAGATCCTGATAAATGGGAAGAAGATCATAGGAAGTGCTCAAAGGAAATTCGAAGGGGTAATTCTCCAGCATGGCTCTATTATTATAGATATAGATAGAGAAAGACTCGCATATATCTTTAAGGTAAGATCGGCCGGGGATAGAGAAAGACTCATTAGTAGTTTTTATAGAAAGATGATATCTTTAAATGAAGTTACTAAAAATACCTTTTCGTATTCGGATGTTATGAATGCTATGATAAGGGGTTTCAAGGATAGATTGGGAGTAGAATTTAGTTCAGATTACCTATTATGAAAGAAATCCCTAAAGAGAGATTGATCAATATCCCGTTTCTCAGACAGATATGGGAGGTATCCTGCAAAGAGAGGATAAAGATATATCTGGTGGGCGGATGTCTTAGGAATATGATCATGGAGAGGGAGAGTTTTGATCTTGATTTTGCTGTGGATAGTGATGCCCTGATACTTGGACGTAAGATAGCAGATGCCATAGGTGGACATTATTTCCCTCTGGATGAAGAAAGATCAACCGGCAGGGTCATCGTTAAGACAGATAGTAGGAGATCAGAACTGGACTTCAGCAGGTTGAGAGGTGGGGGGATTGAAGATGATCTGAGGTCCAGGGATTTCACGATAAATTCCATGGCAGTAAACCTTGATGATATATTCTGTGGGAGAGAAAAGATCCCATTGATAGATCCATTGAGAGGTTTAGAAGATCTGGAAAGACGATGTATAAGATCAGCGGATCATACTAATATTATTGAAGACCCACTCCGTATGCTCAGGGCTGTTAGACTCTCTGCTACATTGAACCTGTCTATAAATGAAGGATTGAAAGAGTTCATCAGAAGAAGATCAGAATCTATTCTTTCTATATCCCTGGAGAGGATAAGGGATGAACTCTTTAAGATATTATCTATTGATCGACCTCATTCGTTCATAAATGAGCTTAAGGCGTTAAATCTCTTAACCCATATATTTCCAGAGGTAGAATCTATGGAGAGAATGGATCAGGGGATAGATCATAAATATCCTCTCTGGCAACACTCGCTAAATACACTCTTTTTTCTGGAGGTCATTCTATTGAACCTTCAGAAATTTTTTCCTGATAACTATCAGCAGGTGGAAAGACAGTTATCAAAGGAGACAGAATATCAGATAAAGAGGAAGGAGTTGTTGAAATTTGCGAGCCTCTTCCACGATATAGGGAAATCCTTTACAAATAAACAGGTTAATAGGTTTAAACTGTGTAAACCGTTTGAAGGGCATGAGAAGGTTGGGGCCGGGCTAAACAGTAAGATATCCAAGCGAATAAAATTGGGAGGGATTTCGACAAGAATAGTGAACAAAATCACCCTCAACCATATGAAACCCTTTAATCTGAGCAAGACTGAAGGAGTTGGAGAAGGGAATGTATACAGATACTGGAGAGATATAGGGGAAGATGGGATAGAGACATGCATTCTTGCTATAGCTGATGCAGAGGCAACAAGGGGTGTACATATACATATAAATAGGACTGCAATCGATATACTGGGTCTGGTAAGACACATGATATCATACTATTTCGAGGTCTTTTTATCAGATAAAGTAAAACCTATACTTTCTGGAAGAGATCTTATAGATAAACTAGGGTTAACCCCTGGCCCTCTATTTGGTATGATTATGAAAAAGGTTGAAGAGGCAAAGGCAGATGGTATCATTACCAATAGAGAAGAGGCCATAAAGTTTATAAAGAAGGAACTTCCATTCTGGTGAAAACCACAAAGGCACAAAGGGACGGGTCAGAAATAACTTGGCATTTTCGCATCTCATCTTCAGGCCATCTTTGATCGATCCTCAATCGCAAAATCCTCGATATAGCAATGCTATTGCTGCGGTTTTGCTCAATCAGATCGACCAAACCTGACCTAAATCTGAGCGCGAAAAATGCCAAGCTATTTCTGACCCGTCCCTTGAAATCAGCATCACAG
>CAJVYE010000075.1 GCA_913009285.1 uncultured Nitrospirota bacterium
AGGAGCTGCACAAGGAGAAGCCCACCCACTTCATATGGAAGCCCTTGGAGATAACCTATCAGCCTGTAAAAAAACAGATAATCACCGGTTACAAATAAGACCCCAGTAATGGAAAGGATACCCCATTTTAGGTATCCCTCATGAAGGCTGCAGGTAAGGGTATTTTTTGTTATCCTACCACTTAGTGACAGGAGTTTTATTAATTGTAAATCTCTTTTCATTATCTGTATTATATATTCCCATATAATAAATTACACTGTATCATCAGTCGAAATCCTCAACGACGTACCACTCATCCTACGCAGGCTATAGCCTGCGGCTACCCCCGACTTTCCTTCTAGCCTTGTGTAATTTATTATATGAGAATATATATGTTTTTATCCTATCCTTTCAACCAACACTTTAACAATATCTTCTATATCAACCTCCTCCTGTTCTGCCTTTTTCATATCCCGCAAGATCACCTTACCATTCCTTAGTTCATTATCACCTATAATCAAGGTATAACTGACCCCATATTGATTTGCCTTCTTCATCTGACTCTTGAGACTCTTCTTTGGCACAAATCTCTGATCACTATAACTCGTCTCACACCTGATACCTCTTAGTCTGATCTGGCGTAAAAGATCAAATGCCATACGATTAGCCTCCTCACCCAAGGCAGCAATATATACCTCAGGAGATGAGCCAGGAATAACCTTGTCTCCCATATCTATAAGAGAAACTATCCTCTCCACACCTATGGCAAAACCTATAGCAGATATCTGAGGGCCACCAAAATCCTTGACGAGAGAATCATATCTCCCTCCCCCTGCTATGGCATTCTGCGCCCCGAGCCTCTTATCTGTGATCTCAAAGGTTGTCCTGGTATAATAATCCAGGCCCCTTGCCAGTCTTGGGTTTAATATATATCTGATACCTGCTATCAACAGATATTCAATCACCCCATCAAGATGCCTCTGACACTTCTCACACCTGGATCCCTCCATACCCGGGGAATCTCTCATTACTTCACTGCATGTCTTGCTCTTGCAGTCCAGGACCCTTAATGGATTTCGTTCGAATCTCCTGTTACAGTCTTCACACAACATGGGAAGTCTCTTCTTCAAAAAATCTACCAGACTCTCCCTGAATACCGGTCTACATCTTTCACATCCCAGGCTATTCAACTGAAGTTCAATATTATTCAATCCCAATCTCTTAAACAGGTCCATCAGCAAGGTAATAATATCAGCGTCAATAGAAGGGCTATCCTCTCCAAATATCTCAGCCCCAATCTGATAAAACTGACGGTAACGCCCTGCCTGGGGTCTCTCATGTCTAAACATGGGGCCCATATAATAGAGTTTGGTAAGGGAATGATTATTATATAAACCATGCTCTATATATGCCCTGACCACAGAGGCTGTACCCTCTGGTCGTAGCGTAATACTCTCCCCACCTTTATCCTCAAAGGAATACATCTCCTTCTCCACAATATCTGTTGTCTCACCAATCCCTCTTGCAAAGAGGGCAGTCTTTTCAATGATAGGGATCCTGATCTCAGAGAAGCCAAACGTTTCAAAGAGATCCCTGGCATTTTTCTCGATAAAGTACCATTTCTCTGTCTCTCCTGGTAATATATCTTTAACCCCTTTAATAGCCCTGTATTTCATAGTTAAGTTTCCCAAATTTTTTTTTGAAAATCATAAAATATCTCCCCTGCCCTTCCAATCAAGGATTCATCTACCATACCTGAGATAGGGGTCTTCTCTGCATTGATCTCAACAACATAAGCACCATTCTGCTTAGCTACGAGGGGAAAGGATGCGGCTGGCTGGACTACCGCAGATGTGCCGACAACCATCATAAAATCACAATTCCTAACTGCATTGTGTGCTATAGACATAACTTCTGGATCAAGGGATTCCCCGAACCATACCACATCCGGACGGAGGATTGAACCACACTCGCATTGAGGGGGTATCTCTTTCAAAGGAACATCAAACAACTCAAAGATCTTCCCTTCCCTTACACACCTGACCCTCCATATATTTCCATGCAGCTCTACACAATTTTTACTTCCAGCCTTTTGGTGAAGTCCATCAATATTCTGTGTTATTAAAGTAAAACTTGAAGTATTCATCTCTAACTCAGCAATAAATCTATGTCCTTTGTTTGGTTCTAGAGGATGGATAATCTCTCTTCTCCAATTATACCACTCCCAGACAAGCCTTGGATCCTTCCCAAAAGCCCGTGGCGTTGCCAGCTCCTGTGGTTTGTAATTCTTCCAGAGACCACTCTCACCTCTAAAGGTAGGGACACCGCTCTCAGCAGATATACCCGCACCTGTCAAAACCGCTATCTTCTTTGCATTCTTTAATAAATCTATTATTGTTTTCATCAAACCTCAGTTTCCCACTTTTCATATACTTTCAGAAATAACATCTTTAATTGTCTTGAACATATCTCTGATATTTCGTTCTTTTGAATCAATTATCCTCTCTGGTAAATGATTATGATGAGGAAATGTAGAGATTTCTCTATGATGAGGAGAATTGTCCCATCTTGATATTAAATTACCATCAACATCTTGCCAATGATAAGAATATTTTCTTTTACCGTCTAAGAATAAATAATCTTTAATGTGAAGTGTAGATCCATTTATAAACTCAACTTTAGCAATAAGTGAGACAGCAGAGCCATATTTCCTGAATTCAGAAACAGAAAAGCTAACAACAATATCTAAAAATTCTTCAATAACTTTATAGAACACTCTTTAATTCTTCTAGTTTTTTCTCCCAATACTCTTTCCCTTGTTGCGCAAATTCCCATGCCATAAGGTCATCATATTTTTCAAACTCTTCTTCTCCGATTTCGTATTCTTTATTAAATTCTGTAAAATTTTTTCCGTATTTCTTTTCAAAACACTCTACTTCCTCTGAAAAATTTGAAATCCTGCAAAGAATTCCGGTAACCAAAGAGTCTCTTATTAACTCTTTAACATCCTTAAACTCAAGTTCTTGTATCATTTTATTAAGTTTCTCATTTATCGTTAAAGTCTTCATCCATCTCATCTCCATGTATTATTTTTTACTCAACCTTTTATATTTTTAATTATAATTCTACCTTATATTAATTACAACCATTTATTTTTCTCTGTGACCTCTGTGGCTATGAACTATTACAATTTTCCTTTAAGGAAAGGTTGTTATTGAATAATCTTTTCCATCTGTTATCACCTGAACCGCCCCATCTCTATCTGTTCTATAAATCCTCGTTCCTATCTTTTCATATCTCCTTATAATCTTATCTCTTGGATGTCTAAAAGGATTGTATTGCCCAACAGAGATAACTGCAACATCTGGATGCACACCCTTTACAAACTTATAACTGCTCGATGTCATGCTCCCATGATGGGGGACCTTGATTATGGTTGATCTGAGCTCATCTCCATACCTCAAAAATAGATACTTCTCAGCAGCTCTTCCCACGTCGCCCGGAAAAAGGAAACTGACCCTACCATAATTGACCTTTAGTACAATAGAGAGGTTGTTAGCCATTGATTTTTTCCCTGGTCTAAGTCCTTCCAAAAAATCATCAGATGGATGTAGTATCTCTATCTGAATATCATTCCCCTCCTGTATCTCCATACCGGCACGGACTATCCTGACAGGGATACCCTTTTTTTGTACAAGCATACGTAGATCAACGATCCTTTTATCTTCTGTCATCTCCCCACTGTCCCAGAATTCCTTTACCTTCATCTCCCTGATTATGGAAAAGAGTCCACCAATATGGTCATTATCAGGATGGGTTGCAACCATATAATCGATCGTACTGATCCCCTGATCCCACAGATACGATGCCACTACCCCCTCCTCTATATCAAACCCCATTGCAAGACCTCCACCATCTATAAGCATGGTCTTCCCATCAGGCAAGTGGAGAAAAGAACACTCCCCCTGCCCCACATCCAGAAATGTTACCCTTAAAAGTCCATCATTAAAACCCGGCAGCCAGTTCCATGAAATGGATACAAGAAAGATAATCCCTGCCATAACCGAAACTGGCTTGATCCATACCTTTTTTTCTTCTTGATCTCTCGAGACCGACCTTCCAAATATATTGATAATTCCCCACATAAATATGTAGTAGCTTATAACAGCTATGAGGGGTGGGGTGGGTAAACGTATTGTGGAATATGGAATGGTGAGTGAAAATTTGGCTATACTAAGAAGAAAGGTAATAAGTATAGATGGTATCTTGATCAGTATGGCAGCCAAAGGGATACTTATCAGGGAAAGAATGGAGGAGATCAGGGAAAGAGGGACGACTACAGATGCAATCGGGATGACCAGAAGATTCACCAGAAATCCCCAGATAGTTAGGCGGTTGAAATGGTAAACCACCAATGGAAGTGTACCCAATGAGGCAAATAGGGATACAAGAATATACTTATATAGTCGCCTATATCTAAATTTATCATATAGGAATCTCCATTTTTGTCCCCCTCCCCCATCAAGGGGAAGGGAAGGGGTGGGGGTGATACTAACTTTATCCCCAGAGAGAATATCCTTATCCTGTTCAGGTTTGTGTCTCAGAAATCTTGAATAGATATATATAATAGATAATACTGCTGTAAAGGAGAGCTGAAATCCTACATCAAATATCGAGGTAGGACGCCACAATAAAATAAGAATGGCTGCAATTGCCAGTGTATTGTAAAGATCATTCTCCCTATCAAGGAGTATGGCAAGGAGATAGACAATGACCATTATAGTTGCCCTGATAGTAGAAATCCTATCCCCTACCAGGATAGAGTAAAACAGGATAGGGAATATGGTCACAAAGGCGGTTATCTTGATTGTCATCCCTCTCCTGGCCCAACCCGGAAAGAGATAAAAGAGGATATAAAAGATAACCCTTTTCAGCAGATAAAATATTGTAAACGCTATAAACCCTATATGAAGTCCTGAGACAGCCAGGAGATGAGCGATACCTGACTCAATAAATATCCTCCTTATCTCTCGTGGAATGGTCCCCCTTTCCCCCAGCACCATACCTTTCATGATAGATGCCTCACGATTAGGGATGGCGCTATCTATAAAATCTATCATCCTCCTCTTGATTCCATATATAAATGCAAAGATATCCCGACGGTCTGCTCTTTCAATTACCTCGATCCGATTATTCCTGCTCACACCTCCAATTACATATACACCCCTGGCAGCCATATAGGCCTCATAATCAAAAGCACCAGGGTTCTTAAAGTTCCTGGGTCTGTGGAGTCTCACCCTCTTAACCAGGATCTTGTCCCCATATTTTACCTGTATCCCTGTCTCATAAATGGTTATTCTTACCTTCCCGCTAACATCATATCCCTCATTAATGTCCCCCTTATAAAGCCTCTCCGCATCAAGATATAATCTGACCTTTTTTATCATTATTTCTGGAGGTTTATATAATTTTCCTTCAAGCGATACCTTATCATTAGAATAAAGATAGAGGATATGATTTTGCGGACGCAAAAGGTCAGGAACGATCATCATAACCTGACCTAATAATAGAGAGGTTGGGAGAATAAGTGCAGTAAATTGCCGGAATCTACCTTTTGGAATAAAAAGAACAATCCCGGTTACAAGTATCAAAAAGGGTATAAGATAACCGAGGATAGATGGTGGGAAAAAATGAGCGAGGATAATGCCAATTATATAGGCCAAAAGTATAGGGACTAATGGCCTATCTGTAAAAAGTTTAAATGAATCGTAATATTTCACATATAATCTGCCGCAACTGTATAACCAATTAAAGTAATTGCCTAAAAAATATCAGTGTTGTCCGGTTAGAAAATTGCATACTGAAAAATACAACGATATTAAGTGCCTAAAGTTAAATGAATAAGTTCATTTGAATAAATCCCCCCTAACCCCCCTTTGGAAAAGGGGGGGAATTACTGAAAACCATCTTTCTAAATTCCCCCCTTTAGAAAAGGGGGGTTAGGGGGGATTTGATTGTCTACTTATTTACTCCCTTTGTTGAAAAATTATTCTTATGCAAAAACCTAACCGGACAACGCTGAAAAAATATTGAAATCAAAAATCAAAAATACAGATCAAAATGTAAAATTTGTCATTTTACATTTTGATTTAAAACTT
>CAJVYE010000076.1 GCA_913009285.1 uncultured Nitrospirota bacterium
ATCCAGTGTTGAGTCGACACATTGTGCAGATTCTTCTTTTTTCTCTTTCTTTTTTTTTTAATGATACGGCGACCACCGAGATCTACACTCTTTCCCTACACGACGCTCTTCCGATCTCCTTGCAGGTACTATTCAGACTGCGACGTTTGTTAATCCCGCCGGCCTACAAAGTATAGGAAAGAATATATATCTTGAGACCGATGCATCAGGCGCCCCTACAACAGGTGTTCCCGGGATTGATGACAGGGGGACCATGCAGCAGGGTTATCTGGAGTTATCAAATGTAGATGTTGTTCAAGAGCTGGTGGGAATGATAATCGCACAGAGGGCATATGAGATAAATTCAAAGGCTATTCAGACTGCTGATGAGATGCTTCAGACAGCAAACAATGTCAAGCGTTAAGATGAAAAGATACTATTCTGTTTTTATTGCCTTAGTTATTTTGATATCATGTCCGATCCTGGTATCTGCATCTAATGTTGTTACAATTCGTGTTTCTGAAAGATCGAATGTATCAGGTAAGATGATTCGATTAGGGGATATTGCAGATATCAGTGGTGAAGACTCTGTGATGGTAGAGAAAATCCGCACTGTTGTCATAGGAACATCTCCAGCGCTAAGTAAATCCCGCAGGATAAGTAAAGGTATAATAGAGGCAAGCTTAAAGAGGAAGATGATTGATGCCTCTCTCCTCGATATCAAATTGCATGACAAGATAATTGTTACAAGGGATTATGTTAGTATCTCAGGGGAGGAGGTAAAGGAGATTGTAAGGGATTTTATCTATAAAAGCCTGCCATGGGATAGGGATTTTATAAGGATAAATGAGATAGATTATAATAGTGATCTTATCCTTCCTATAGGGGAGTTAACCTTTGAAATTATTCCATTGGTGCATTCAGTAAGGAGGGGTCGTACTACCTTTTCTGTAATCATTATGGTGGACCGTGAGGTTCAGAAAAAGGTCAGGGTAAATGTGCATATAGAGGTATTGAGGGAGGTTGTTATCAGCAAACATTCCATAAAGGCAAATAGTGTGGTATCAGAAGAGGATGTGGTTATAGAGAAGAGATATATAGAGGGGCTTAATACTGATATCTTTACTAAGGCATCAGATGTTGTGGGAAAGCAATCGAGGAGATTTGTCAGGGCAGGAGAGATTTTTAATGGTAAAATATTGAAAACCCTTCCCCTATTGAAGAAAGGGGATATGGTCTCTATTGTGGCAGAATCAGATAAGGTAAGGGTAACCACAACAGGGCGAGCAGAAGAGGATGGAGAAAAAGGGAAGATGATCATGATCCGCAACCTTGTTTCCAATAAAGTAGTATATGGCTGGGTTGTGGATTCAAGAACTGTAAAGGTTGAGTTCTAATATGGTAAAGGGTGAAAGGTGGATGGTGAAAGGATTTTCGTTTGTTTTGGGGCGGGCACTAATATCAATATCTTTGGTTGTATGCTTTATAGGGCTAATCATGGGTTGTGTCACTACAAAGGGAGCCTTGCCAGGAGGGACTTCAGAAACAGATAAAAGAGCAGAAAAGAGAGTGGTGACTCAGAAGGTTGTTAAGAAAGTTGAAAAGAGATATGAGGGTTCGCTATGGCCTGGTACAAACTCACGGAATATGTTATTTTCTGATAACAAGGCCAAAAGTGTTGGTGATATTGTTACAATCAAGATTATTGAGAGTTCCACTGCATCAAAGAAGGCCACTACCAAGACCGGTAGAAAATCAGGGTTATCGACTGATGTTAGTGCTTTTCTTGGACTCCCATCAACTGATCTTGGATTGAGTAAGAGCATTAGTTTGAGTGGTAATACCTTTGGACCGAAAATAGGGACTAGTGTAGAAAATAGTTTTGAGGGAACAGGCACTACCACCCGTAGTGGACAATTAACAGCTAGTATTACTGCCTTAATAATAGAAGAGATCTCTAATGGGAATCTGAGGATAGAGGGGAAGAGATCGGTAAAGGTGAATAATGAGGCCCAGATCATAGCTATCAGCGGTATTATAAGACCTGAGGATATTGAATATGACAACACCATATTCTCAACATATATCGCTGATGCCAAGATAACATATACAGGAAAGGGTATTATTGCAGATAAACAGAGAGTTGGGTGGTTTATCAGGATACTTGACTGGGTATGGCCGTTCTGATATTTTCAATTTTCGAATGTCGATTTTCGATTTAAAGAGGGAGACGAAATTTTTTGGAGTGACAGTGCTTGCACTGTCATAACGTTTCTTCTGCAATTTACCATGACAGCACAAGCGCTGTCACTCCATAGGAATGAACAAATCGAAAATTACAAAAGGTGAGGGGATATTTCCAGAGGATATCATGAAAAATAATAAATCGAAAATCGAAAATCGAAAATCGAAAATCGAAAGTGGGGAGGTATTTTCATATGAAAAATTGTCTCTGATATCCTTATTAGTCGTATGGATTATCCTATCCCTTGCATCACCAGCCATGGCTGTAAGGGTCAAGGAGATCGCTGATATTCAGGGGGTACGTAAGAATCAGTTGATTGGTTATGGACTGGTGATAGGCCTTAACGGTACAGGGGATAGCAGTACCAATATCCCGTTTATGGTCAAGAATATGTTAGGTATGTTAGAGAGGATGGGAGTTACTATACCATCACAAGATATCTTAAGGATAAAGACCAAAAACGTTGCAACAGTTATAGTTACTGCCAATCTCCCTCCATTTGCCAAATCAGGGAGCAGGATAGATGTTGTTGTCTCTTCCATGGGTGATTGCAAGAGTTTGCAGGGTGGGACATTACTCATAACTCCCCTAAAGGGACCTGATGGAGAGGTATATGCCCTTGCTCAGGGCCCTATGTCTATAGGGGGATTTGCTGTTAGTGGGGCTGCCAAGGGGGTTCAGAAGAATCATCCGACAGTAGGGAGGATAGTTGAAGGGGCAATTATTGAGAAAGAGACATCATACAATTTTAATAAAAAAACAGAGATATTTTTAGTGTTGCATAACCCGGATTTTACTACTGCCTCACGTCTGTCTAAGGCAGTCAATATGAATTTTAAAGAGGATATTGCAATGCCAGAGGATGCCGGGACCGTGAAGGTTAAGGTCTCTAAGAGATACATAGAAAGGATAGTAGACTTTGTTACATCTATAGAGAATATCAGGATAGTTCCAGATGTTATGGCTAAGGTGGTTATTGACGAACGGACAGGTACGGTGGTTATGGGTGAAAATGTTAGGATCGCTACTATTGCGGTGGCCCATGGTAATCTTTTAATACAGATAAAAGAGGAGCCAGTGGTATCTCAGCCATCACCTATTTCTCCTGGTACGACTGTTGTAATTCCAAGGACAAAGATCACTGTAGAGGAGGGTGAGGACAAGCTTTTAGTGGTACCATCAGGTGCTAGTATCAGAGAGGTGGTTACAGCGTTAAATTCTATCGGTGTTACGCCAAGGGATCTGATAGCGATTTTACAATCAATAAAGGCTGCTGGTGCGCTACATGCAAAGTTGGAGATAATTTAAAGGGCTAAAGGCGAAAGGCTTAAGGCTAAGGGCTAAGGGCTAAAGGCTAAAGGCTAAAGGATTAGAATTTAGCCCTTAGCCTTAAGCCCTTAATATTTAGGAAGAGGTGGTTTATGACAGATATAACTGGTATTATTGGTACAAATAACGGGATTGTCCTTTCAACCCGCAACCCGCAACCCGAAATATACTCTGATCAGAGTACAAAGATGAAACAGCTTCAGGATACTGTTGCTAAAATAACAGATAAAGAGGCTGAGGATAGGGTAAAGGTGCTTAAGGATACCTGTAAGGAATTTGAGTCCATCTTTATTTATTCTATATTAAAGTCGATGAGGAAGACTGTCTTAAGGTCAGATCTCTTGCATAGGGGTATGGCTGAGGATATCTATAATTCTATGTTTGATCAAGAGATAGCTAAAAATATATCTGATGGCAATGGAATCGGCATATCCTCTATGATATATCAGCAACTAAAGGTTTATAAGGGATCTGTCGATATTAATAAAGAGGATAAAGGATGATGAATACAATACGGCCATTACTGGATAATCTACAGACCATACTCCTTGGTGAGATGGATCTTTATCGTGAACTCCTTTTAATTCTTCAGAAGGAGAAAGAGGTTATGATAGATGTGTCTGTAGATGAGATCATGAAATGTATAAAAGAGAAGGAGACACTCGCCCTTAAGCTGAGGATGTTGGAGGATTCCAGGATAGCTGTTGTAAAGAGGCTTTCTGATAGGCTTGATATTCCAGAAGAGGATATTAAACTATCGAGGTTGAGTGAAATAGTAGATGAACCTTATTCTTCACAATTCAAGAGATACAGCTTTGATATCAGGTCTCTCAAAAGGAGCATAGATGAGATTAACCAGTATAACAAGGAATTTATTGAATGTTCCCTGGCTTCCATAAGGGGTTCCTTATCGGTGTTGAATCTTCTTAATTCTCCAAGTCCCACATATTTACAGACAGGAGAAGTACAGGGTGATGAGCAGAATGGTAAAGTTTTTTCTACGAGGGTGTAATAGGTAAAGAGGTAATCTCAGATGAGCATATACAATGTATTAAATGTTGCCAAATGGGCATTACTGACTCAAGAGCTTGCTGTAAATATTGCCGGACATAATATTGCAAATGTAAATACCCCCGGGTTTACACGTCAGAAGGTTATCTTAGAGACACAACCACCTATTAACCTTGTAGCCGGCCAGATCGGTAGGGGGGTAAAGGCTACAGAGATAAAACGTATTTTCGACAGATTCCTCGGTCTTCAGATCAATGCAGAGACAGAAAATCTAGGGAGACTGGGTGTCATGAGCGATGTTATGGAGCAGGTTGAGATAATCTTTAATGAATCCTCTGGATTGGGTCTTAATCAGATTATGAGTGATTTCTGGAATTCATGGCAGGATCTTGCTAATAATCCTAACGGACAAACAGAACGGGTTAGCCTGCGGGAGAAAAGTATTCTCATGGCATCGACCTTAAATAAGATAGACTCAGATCTTAAGCAGATCCAAAATGATATTGATATGAATATAAGTGGTATCCTGCCCGAGATAAATCTTCTAACCAAACAGATAGCTGAGTTGAATCTCCAGATAGCTGGGATTGAGGTTGATGAGAGACAGAATGCTAATGACAGCAGGGATCAACGTGATCTTCTGTTAAAGGAGCTGGCTGAGAAGATAGATATAAATTTTATTGAGGATGATAGTGGTCAAGTAACTGTCTTTGTGGCCGGAGGAAAATTTCTTGTTGAAAGAGATATTACAAGGGACCTGGTAGCAGAGGTTAATAGCTCAGGACTTCTTGATATTAAATGGGTTGATACCGGTGGGAATTTGGTGAATATTACAGGTGATATCTCAGGAGGTAAGATAGGTGGACTTCTGGAGATGCGTGATACTACAGTTAATCAATTTATCGATAAGATAGACTCCCTGGCCGCAGGGATAATCAATGAGTTAAACAAACAGCATATACTCGGTTATGACCTTGATGGAAAGAGGGGGGGCAATTTCTTTTCTCCTCTTACAATTTCTACAGAGGATGGAACTAATAACTCTGGTGGGGCATCAGTGACCAGCAGTTCAGTATATGACCAGACTATATTGACGCTGGATAATTATGAGATAGAGTTTTTATCCTCTACCACTTTTAGAATAAGGAATGTCGCTGAAGGGACTTATGTCCAGAACGCTGTTATAGATGGAACGCCTGATACAGATGGTACCTTTACCTATACATCGGGTACTGATATATCCTTTGAGGGGGTTTCAGTGGTGATAACCGGGACAGGAGCCAGTTCCCCAGCTACAGGAGATACCTTTACTGTCAGCGCAACTAAGGATGCTGCAAAAAATATGGCTGTCAATACTATTATACAGGATGATGTGAGAAAGATTGCTGCTGCTGGAGAGCCTGAATCAGGGGATAATGAAAATGCCCTGGCTATTGCAGCCTTGCAAAATACAT
>CAJVYE010000077.1 GCA_913009285.1 uncultured Nitrospirota bacterium
CTTTTAAATTGCTTTTGTTTCATAATATTTATTGTTCTGATCAGGCTCTTACCTGACCTGTGTGAAATTTTTATTATTCCAAAAGGTGTAGTGAATGAAATACTTCATTATAAAGAAGAATCATGGGCATGGGAAACCTTTAAAAGAGGCGGGATGAAAAGGAATTAGAAATCCCCAGGAGGATATTATTATGGATAAACTTTTAAAGTTAGATAAAACCGGTGATTCAAGGCTTCTTAAAGAAATAAAAAAATCCTTAGGCTTAAAACTTAATGATGAGCTCATTTTATTTTGTGGAAAAGATTATATGATAATTAAAAAGATTTTGAAACCTTCTCTTTCTGAACGATTTAAAAACCTGTCTAAGAAAATAGAGAAACGGTTCAAAAAGGAAGGATTAGAAGAAGATGTGATAGATGAGGCCATTAAATGGACGCGAAAGTAGTGCTTGATACTAATGTATATGTATCGGCTATAGGATGGAAAGGGGCATCTCATGAGATTTTCAATAACTGTATCAATGGAGATTTAAAATTATTTCTCTCTGCTGATATATTTGATGAGATTAAACGAGTTTTGAATTACCCCAAATTTAACTTTACCCAAATGGAAATTGAAGAGTTTTTAGGCCAAATATTAGAGATCGGAAATTTGGTAGAAACAGAAATAAACATAGAGATAATCAGAGATGACCCCAGTGATAACAAATTTCTTGAATGTGCAACAACAGTAGAAGCAGATTATATCATAAGTAGAGATCCTCATCTTTTAAACATCAAAGAATTTAAAGGGATAAAGATTATGTCACCTGAGGTCTTCAAGGAATAAAGTTTTTGCATACCAGTGTCTATTCACAACATCAAGAGATATCGCTTCTTCACTTCAAATATCCTCAATACCATACTCCCTTAGCTTATACATCAGGGAACGGTAGCTTATCTCCAATAGCCTGGCAGCCTCGGCCCTGTTTCCACCTGTCTTCTCTACCACCTTTTTGACTAATGTCTTCTCTGCATCCTTGACTACCTTTCTGATCGATAACTCACCATCATCAGAAGATGCCGCCTTTCTTTTATTATTGTATTCCCTGATCTCCTGGGGAAAATTATCTATCCTTAGCTTACTGGTATCAGCAAAGATCATCGCCCTCTCTATTGCGTTCTCTAATTCCCTTACATTTCCCTTCCAGGGATGATTTATAAGAAGATTAAGCGCCTTTTTATCTATCCCATCGATCCTTTTACCCAGCCTTTCGTTATATTTATCTATAAAATGTACTGTTAAGAGGGGGATATCTTCCTTTCTATCTCTTAAGGGTGGGATATCAATACACATCACATTGAGTCGGTAAAATAGATCCTCACGAAACCTCTTTTCCTTGACCTCTAATTCAAGGCTCTTTGCCGTTGCTGCAATCATCCTCACATCGATCTTTATGTTCATGTTATCCCCAATTCTCCTGATCTCCTCTTCTTGCAAGACCCTAAGGAGCTTAACCTGGAGCATAAGCGGAAGTTCCCCTATCTCATCAAGGAATAGTGTACCTTCATCAGCCTCCTGAAAAAGTCCTTTCTTGGACTGTGTGGCATCAGTAAAGGCGCCTTTGACAAAACCGAAGAGTTCGCTCTCAAGGAGATTCTCCGGGATAGCGCCGCAATTTATGGCAATAAATGGCCGGTCAGATCGATTGCTATTGTGATGTATAGCCTTTGCAATAAGTTCCTTCCCTGTTCCACTCTCCCCTGTGAGGAGAACCGTGGTCTTATACGGGGCTATCTTCTTTACGATCTCGAAGATATTATGCATTTCATGACTCTTTGCCACTATATTATTAAAGTCATACTTCTCTCTTACCTCATCCCTAAGGAGGCAGTTCTCCATCTCTAATCTCTTCCGTTCTTCTACCTTTCTCAGGGTGAGTATGATCTCATCTCCCTTGAAGGGTTTTGATATATAATCATACGCCCCTAACTTCATGGCCTCGATAGCAGTATCAACTGTCCCGTATGCAGACATCATTATGATTGTAGATGCTACCACCTTCTCCTTTAAAGCATTTAAGAGCTCAATCCCATCCATATCAGGCATCCTGATATCGCTTAAGATTATATCGAATTCATCCTCATCTGTCTTAAGGAGTGCATCCTTTCCATTTACTGCAGAGGTTACCTTATAACCCTCTTTCTCAAGGATCAATTTCAGTACATGACGCATATTCTCTTCATCATCTACTACTAGTATCTTCTTATTGGACAATATAATCACCTCTCTCCTTCACAGGGCTTAAGGATAATTCTTCGACCTGTACAACCCAAAGTTGTACAGGTCGTAATTTTTCATTGATTATTAACAATTGACAATTCACAATTGACAATTTTATTAAAATGGAAACGCTTTAAGTCCTTAATTGTCAATTACTAATGGCCAATTGGCAATTGTCAATTGTAAATGACTCTAAAAATAAGCCGAATTACTCTTAAGCTAGCGCTTATGCCTTCACAGGAACCACTATCTCAAACATAGTCCCCTCCCCCTCTTTGGTAGAGACACTTATCCTCCCTCCCATATCTTCTATAATCCTGTGGCAAATAGAGAGACCAAGCCCTGTCCCTTTTCCAGGCTCCTTTGTGGTGAAAAACGGATCGAATATCCTGGGAACATCCTCTTCACGGATCCCCTCCCCTGTATCCGAGAAGGTCAATCTGACTTGTTTTCCTTCATCATCAAATCTATCTCCAGGCATGTGATTTGTCAGTTCACTGGAGACAACTATCTTCCCCCCTCTATTATCTGTCATGGCATCTGCTGAGTTCAGCAAGAGGTTTATTGCAACCTGTTCCATTTTATGACCATCAAGTCTCAGATGGGGAATCTCATCCGATAGATTAAGAGATATCTCTATATTACGAAATGCCTTTTGATTGCGGAGTAGCTCGATAGAGTCTCTAAGAATTTGGTTTATATCCACATCTGTTATGACACCCCTGGGGGGTGTGGCAAGATTCAATAACCCTCTTACTATCTCATCTATCCTGTCAACCTCCCTCTCAATCCTCCTAAGGGAGTCTATATCCTCTGATGTTCCCTCTTTAGTGTTAGACAGTATATTGATATACCCATTTATCGCTCCTAGGGGATTACCGATCTCATGAGCAACACCTGCTGCCATTCTCCCAATCGCTGCCAGCCTTTCAGATCGCATAACCTCATCCCTTGCCTTCCTCAACTCTATATTTCTCTTCTTGAGGAGGTCTATATGTTTTTCAAGACTTTCTGTCTTCTCTCTCAACCTTTCTGTCATCTGGTTAAAGGCATAAGAGAGTTTCCCTATCTCATTATCACTTTCTACTTTTAACCTATGGCCAAGATCGCCATTAGAGACCCTCTCTGTTGCCTCAACCAATTTCTGAATTGGTTTTACTACAGTCTTTGAAAGGAGAAAGATGCCAAATATCACAAATATCAGTACATCGATAGTTATATAGAAAAACGTCAATCCACGCACCTTAAGAAGAATACTTCTCAGATCGAGAAGTGATATTTCACCCCTGATCCCACCCACAATTCGTCCTTCAATATATATGGGTGATGTAATAATGAGTTTATCTGTTTTACTTAGAAAAAAAGGACCTTTTTTCCCTTTCTCTTCTCTGATCTCAGATATACCATTATTGACGCATTTCAGTAGAAATGAATCTTTAAGTGTCTTACCTATAAGTTCACTCCTTGAGGATGCAAGCATCTTTAATCCCTTATCAACTATAGACAGCTCGCTGAATCCTCCTTCTCTGGTAAAGAGACCTATCAATTTTGTGATCTCAGATTCCTTCATGATATCTGGAAAGGCAGTTGGATAATTTTTCATAATAATAGAGATGTTGTTTTCTATAGAGGAGAGCATTACTCTGATGTTTTGAGACCTGTGCTTAATGAGAAGATGTTCAGTTACCTTCAACAGGATGATACCTATTAGCAGTAACGCAGCTACCAGGAGGATAGTTATATCAACTACTATCTCTTTCCTTAAACCCGTCTTAATTTCTTTCATTATTCAGGTGGGACCTCTAAAGTGATCTAAAGTTATGGATAATAAAGAATTTTACAATAACTTTAGGCACTTTAGATCACTTCAAACTTTGGGCGCTTCAATCGGTAATAGAATAAATATCTTTCTTAAGTTCATGAACTTACAATCAGATTACCTTATCTCCTCCCAGCACAGAGATCTTTTTGTCAGCCTCGTTTAACCTTGTAATCAGCGAATTGACTATACGAATAGCGATCTCTGGATAGTTTTCAATCGTTTCTTTTAGCTTATCTCCTGGAAAAACCTTAACTACACTCTTCCCCCTCGATTTGACAGTAGCAGTTCTCGCTGCATCCATAAGGGCGCTCATCTCACCAAAATAGTCTCCAGGTTGAGTTATCTCTCCCACCTTTACTTCATACTTAAATATCTCCACGGCCCCCTGGATCAATTGATAGAAATTCTTGTCTGTATTCCCTTCCTTGATTATCACGTCACCATCTTCAAAGACCAGTTCATCTGGATTCAGGAGATACGCAGGGAGTGCCTCTCTCACCAGCACTGTATTCCTCAGCACCTCATATATAGTGGTAACTCCTTCCCTGATCTTCCGTAAGCCTTCCTGACGCAAGGTGGACATGCCCTCCTTTATAGCAATCTTTCTCAACTGATCCTGAGGAACCTGTGATGTGATTGCCTCCTTAATGGCATCTGTGACCACCATTATCTCATAGACTGCCACTCTCCCCTTGTACCCTGTACCAGCACATTTAGGACACCCCTTACCTTTAAAAATCTTAAGATTATCAAATTCGTCAGCGGTAAACCCCGCCTCAACAAACTCCTTGCTATTGGACGTTACCTCCTCTTTACAATCAGTGCAGATGCGGCGTAAGAGTCTCTGTGCAATAACCATTGTAAGAGAGGATGCAATCATATAACCTGGTATCCCTATATCCAGAAGCCTCCATACAGTAGATGGGCAGTCATTCGTATGAACTGTGCTGAATACCAGGTGACCGGTCATGGCAGCCTTTATTGCGATCTCAGCCGTTTCCATATCTCTGATCTCACCGACAAGGATGATCTCGGGATCTTGTCTCAAGAATGCCCGTAGTGCATTCGCAAAGGTCATTCCAATCTCTGTCCTTACATGGACCTGATTGATCCCGGGGAAGTTGAACTCTACCGGGTCCTCTACGGTTAGGATCTTGGTCTCGACATTATTTAAGGTATTTATCGCAGAATAGAGGGTGGTTGTCTTCCCACTCCCTGTGGGTCCTGTCACAAGAATCTGACCGTATGGATGCTTGATGACCTTCATAAATGTATCCAATCCCTCTTGTGTAAAACCAAGCCTTTTAAGATCGACATTTAGGGTAGATTTATCTAGAATACGAAGGACTATAGACTCTCCAAATAAGGTAGGAAGGGTGGAGACCCTGAAATCTACGGTTCTATTCCTTCCTACTTTCAATTTTATACGTCCATCCTGAGGTATACGCCTCTCCGCTATATTTAGATTCGACAGTATCTTGAACCTGGAAATCAGCGCATTCTTAATCTGGAGAGGGAGATTCAGTGATCTGTGCAGGGTACCATCAAGGCGATATCTTACCTGAAAGCTTTTTTCAAAGGGCTCTATATGTATATCACTAACGCCCATTTTTATCGCCTTTGTCAGGATACTGTTTACCAGTTTGATAATAGGGGCATCCCCTGCTGAATATAGATCTTCTCCGATATCCTTATCATCAGGTTCATTATCAATAGCTATTTCCTCTGTTGCCTCAGAAACAAGTGAACCAATATCATCTATATCCTTTATCTCCGCTGACTTATCATCACTTTCAGTATCTAATAGCTTCTTGAAGAACCCTCTGTATTCCTCAGATCGGAAGAGCACACGTCTGAACTCCAGTCACATTCCTTTATCTCGTATGCCGTCTTCTGCTTGAAAAAAAAAAAATAACACA
>CAJVYE010000078.1 GCA_913009285.1 uncultured Nitrospirota bacterium
TATTCTCCTTAGAGAATGATCTTCAGCCTGTAGCGGTCTACATGTGGATGAAAATATTTGGCACATTGGGTGATATAGCCAATTCTGCTGAGAAGCTTAGTAAGATGTTGAGAATGTTTATGTCTAAATAAAAGGAGAAAATTGGGCTCAGAATCACTGATAATAATAGCAGCTATATGTGTCGGTCTATATATGGCGTGGAATATTGGCGCCAATGATGTTGCAAACTCAATGGGTACATCGGTTGGCTCAAAGGCACTCACGCTGAGGCAGGCTGTAATTGTTGCAAGTATCTGTAATTTTGCCGGTGCTGTTCTGGTAGGAGGAAATGTTACAGATACCATAAAAAAGGGGATAATAGATATAACCCCTTTTATGAGTAATCCTAATCTACTGATGTATGGGATGTTTGCTGCACTCATGGCAGCAGGGATATGGCTTCAGATCGCCACAGCTACGGGCTTACCTGTCTCTACCACTCACGCCATAGTAGGTGCAGTAATAGGATTCGGTCTTATATCAGGTGGAACTGCTTCTGTTAACTGGTCAAAGGTAATACAGATTGCTGTTAGTTGGGTGGTATCACCTCTTATGGGAGGAATAATTTCCTTTGCCATGTTCTCCTTTATAAAAAGGAAGATACTTTATTCTCGCCATCCACTCAAGATAACAAAAAAGGTCTCTCCTTATCTCGTTTTTCTTGTTGCAGTGATACTGGTCTTCTCATTTATTTACAAAGGGTTAAAAAATATACAACTGGATCTCCCTTTATCACAATCTCTTATTATCTCAATAATAGTGGGAATCATAGCTGCCTTTACCTCCAAACATCTGATCGGGCGAATAGATGATTCTCAGAGAGAACACCATGATGAGCTGCGTATGGCAGAGAAGGTCTTTAGTTATCTACAGGTAATAACAGCCGGCTTTGTTGCATTTGCCCATGGGTCAAATGATGTTGCAAATTCTGTGGGCCCATTAGCTGCTATTATCTCTATCAGCAAGAATCATATGGTGATGACAAAGGTAGAAACCCCTATATGGATATTGATGCTTGGTGGTGTTGGAATTGCATTAGGGATATCTACCTGGGGGTATAAGGTTATAGATACAATAGGAAAGAAGATCACTGAGATCACACCCTCAAGGGGCTTTTCCGCAGAGTTTGGAGCTGCTACTACTGTCCTGATATGTTCAAAATTAGGTCTTCCTATCTCCACAACTCATACCCTGGTCGGGTCTGTGATCGGCGTAGGGCTGGCAAGGGGAATGATTGCTCTGAACTTTAATATCATAAGGAACATCATATCCTCCTGGTTTATTACACTTCCATTTACAGCAATTTTAGCTATAATTATTTATAAGGTATTACTTATAATTACATAGTATTGGACAGATTAAGAACCCACTATATATCATTAGAAAGAGAGGTGATGAGGCTATGAAATTTAGAAGTAACCTGCCTACCAATTAGGCAGGAGGTTAGTTCCCCTAAAGTGAAATGTCCTGACAAAAAACATAGGAGATGAAGAAAAATGAAGGGAAAAATAATTTCAATTATTCACTATACAAAGGGAGGAATCAGAATGAAAGATGAAACGATACGTCTTACTAGTTTAACACATGGCGCTGGTTGAGCATGCAAGTTGAGTCCAAAGGACCTGGCTCAGGTTCTGAGTCAGTTACCACAGATAGATGACCCTAATCTTTTAGTGGGATCAAATACCGCTGATGATGCTGCAGCATATAAGATCACTGATGATCTTGCTATGGTCCAGACTATAGACTATTTTACTCCAACAGTGGACGATCCATACCATTTTGGACAGATAGCTGCAGCCAACTCATTGAGTGACATATATGCCATGGGCTGCAAACCCTTATTTGCCCTGAATATTGTGGGCTTCCCAGCCGGACTACCTATGGAGATTCTCGGTGAGATACTTCAGGGTGGAGCAAATAAGGCAAAAGAAGCTGGTATACCAGTAATCGGCGGTCATACCATTGACGATAAGGAGCCAAAGTATGGGATGGTAGTTACAGCAATAGCGAAACCATCAGAGATCATCACAAATGCCACTGCAAAGGTGGGAGATGTACTGATCCTGACAAAACCCCTGGGAATCGGGATAATTAACACTGCTATCAAGGAGCAAATAGCCAGCAAGGAGACAATAGATAATGTTGTCAAGCTTATGATCACCTTAAATAAAGATGCAGCAGAGGCTATGATAGAGGTAGGAATAAATTGCTGCACTGACATTACCGGTTTTGGGCTGGTGGGCCATCTTCATGAGATCACAGAGGCCAGTAAAGTAGGAGCAGAGATACGAATGGAGGATATACCCATTATTCCTGAATCCAGGGAATTTTTTAAGAAAGGTATGCTACCCGGGACAAGTAAGCCGACGCTGGAGTTTATTCAGGAAAGCCTGGAGTGGGACACCAATATATCAGAAGAGGATAAACTGATCCTTGCAGACCCCCAGACATCTGGAGGATTATTGATTACAGTAGAGGAGAGCAAGGCTGAAAGACTGAAGACAGCCTTACAGGAAAAGGGCGTACCTGTGATAAGTGAGATAGGAAGGATTGTCGAGGATAAGGATTTTATGATTCAGGTACGATAGATAGAAACATATAAATTAAGCTTGACCCTACTGCAAAAATCCCGAAATTGGTAGCCGCAGGCTTTAGCCTGCGAAAAAGCTTGTTATAAATCAGATAGTTGCGCAACCTAAAGGTTGCGGCCACCATGTTTTTGAGGTTTTTGCAGTAGGGTCAAGCTTGTTCAACATTGTTACGCTTCATTCCCCCTCACCATAGCCCTCTCCCCAAGGGGCAGAGGGAACTATAAAGCGCATTTTATTTACCTTCTCACCCTAGGGAAAATGAAATTTTCTCTAAAGTTGTAACCCCTTTTCTGAACGATTTCATTTTTTCTTTTGCTACCTTAACGTTATGATAATAAAAGGAAAAGAGATCACAACATACTCCATGTTCACCGAGAATTGCTGATTTTCTGCAGAGGCTGTTGAAAAATCTGATTGTATATGATATATTGCCAAAAAGATAGATTAAAAAGGTAAAGGAGGTGAAGTTTTTTGAATAAATGATATACAAAGGTCAGTCGACATAAAATTAGGAGGTGCAATATGTTGGGAAAAGAAAGAAGGCAGGAAGAGAAAAAAATATCAAGAAGAGAACTCATCAGGGGGTCAAGTAAATTGGCTGTTGGAGCGACTATTGTGACAGCAGGAGGACTGCTTCTGGGATCAAAAACAGAGGCAAAGGCGACATATCCATGGCCTTACAAAAAATTAGATATTGATGAAGTAGGAAAAATAGCCTATGAAACCTATTTCCCGAAATTCTGTAGCCAAACAATTGCTACTAGTATATTTGGTCCACTTCGTGAAAAGATAGGAAAACCCTACACCACGTTTCCATTAGAAGCCTTTTTTTGGGCTCATGGTGGGATAGAAGGCTGGGGAACTGTGTGTGGGACATTAATTGCAGTCGGCTTTGTATCAAGTTTGATAGCTGGCGAAAAAGATGGCAGAAACATAATCAATGATGTGATGTATTGGTATTCCGACAACTACATACCAATCTACAAACCGAAAGAACCAATAAAGGCAAGTATCAAAAGCACAACCAAGAGCGGCACCCCAATTTGCCACATCTCGGTTGGCAAATGGATGGAGAAGGAAGGTGTTGGTTTCTTTACCCCTCAGAGAAATGAGAGGTGTGCCAGACTTTCAGCCGATATAGCAATGCAGACAACGAGGCTCTTAAATGCTTGGGCAGATGGCAAGTATAAACCCGCTCATGAATTATTGGCCGATCTTAAGCAAACAGGAATAACTGGCGGAACACCTTTTCTGCTTAGCTGTGGTGAGTGCCATGGAAGAAATATACCTAAGGTTCCTGGTAAGTAAAGAAATACATCAGAACGGAGAGAAGCAGAGACGCTGAGTAAAAATGTGTCTCTGCATCTCTGCAGTAATTAGTGCCTGAAAAAGCCCCTCCTTTTCTCAATTATTTATTCAGCTGCTTATCTGCATCTTTTTGATGATTACTCCTCTGCAGGTAAAAATATATCAGGCTCCAGATCATACAGGCGCCAAAAAGTAGATAAGCTAATTCCTTAATATTCCATGGAGGAAAAAGGGCTAACAGGCCCCAGAAAACAATCATAAGAAATCCTATGAAGATCTTCTTTTTAATTTCACCCTTTAAAGGCTTTTTTTCTTTTTCAAATAATCCTTCATCGATCTTTCTATCTAATAGATATATTATCGTAGCCAGTCCTCCTATTGCCAAAGCCGAATATATTGCAAATTTTATTATCTCTTCCATCTTTCTTACCTCCTTATTGAAATAACATGGCTAAACCGATCATAAGTAAAGTCACAGTCCCTGACAGTGTCAATGCAAAGATTATATCGGAGAGTTCCAATTTATCATGCTTAACCTTTTTGTGTTTTGTTACATCCTTAGATTCGGGTTTATGGCCTATTACTACCTCCTTTGGCTCTGTTTTGGTTCCACTTATGAAAATCCCCTTAACATATCGAACCAAGGCCCAAAGATAATCCCTAAAATCTACGTACCTTAGTACCCCTTTCTCACATCCTTCAATACACCTTGCGCATCCCATACATTCAGCAGTTTTGATCTCGCCGACCTTATGAACAAGGGCATTAACAGGTATACCCATGTCGCATTCTTTATCACACTTCATGCAATCAACGCATTTTTCCTTATCTGCCTTAATCCTGACAAATGGACTTATCTTCTGCATCCATCCATACAGGGCGCCAAAGGGACATATAAACCTGCATACAGCCCTATTGCCGGTTAGCGGTATAAACAGAGCACTTAAGAAATAGACTGCTACCACTGTCTTCCAGAAGGTCTCAAAATACCTGGCAGAAAAGTCTGAAGGTGGAGTAAATATCAGGACAAGATATATCAACATGGCGGACAGGAAAAACCATTTAATGTGCCTGAGTTTCCACGCTGTCCCTGTCTTGATTGTGGTCTGCCTCCATGGACGTCCAACGGTCTCTCTGAATCCAACACATTGACAGTTCCAGCCACAGTCAAAACGTCTGCCAAGTAAAAAGGCTCCCACAGCAAAGACAACAAATAGCATTGTGCCGGGGGCATGAGGAGATGGTAATGTCGCCTCAAATGGAAGGTTTTGTCCGTAAGAAGGCTCGGTGATGGATAAAAAAAACGGAGCGCCTACATGTAAAAACGCCATAAACAGCATCAGGGTTAATATCCTCCTCCTGGTATATTGATTCCTTTCAAAGTAAACTACAACGACCCCAAAGAGAATGACTGCAATATATTCTGCATATCTGCTGAAGAAGAATTTGAAGACCTCTCCCCCAAACGTATCATTCCCATATCCATAATGCAGATAGAACTGATTGTAATTTCCAAAGCCTGCATACACCAGGGCAAGTAAGAACACTATCTTAACAAGTTTGTTTTTAAAGAATTTCTTTTCATTTCTTATCATAACAGGCTCCTCCTTTGTTGTTAATGCTTTTAACATTTTCCTAATATAATTATCTTGCAAGATGAATTATAAGTCAAATATATAATATTTCTAATTACCATTAATAATATTGATATGTGTGTCAATGTTTCTATAGCTGTATATTATTAATAAAAATAATGCTTATTATCAGAATTATATATTTGACTTATAATGCATCTTGCTTGAAAATATCAACAAAGATAGAACAGTTCTGCAGATCAGGCAGCACAAAGGAGACAAAGATATTTATGCTTAAACTTAATTATCCTCAAAAATGGAAAAACAAGATATAACAATAAATGATAGTTACTGCACACCAGCGAATGCTGAGATCGGAAGAGCACACGTCTGAACTCCAGTCACATTCCTTTATCTCGTATGCCGTCTTCTGCTTGAAAAA
>CAJVYE010000079.1 GCA_913009285.1 uncultured Nitrospirota bacterium
ACACTGATCATAATCACCGGACATGTAGAGTGCCTGCGACATTACAAACTCTGCATCTGGAATAAGCCGGCTTGAAGGTATCATATTTATTAACCTCTCTGATTCCTTTATAGCCTTTTTATAATCTCCTATCTTCTGATATCCCTTTGCGAGATTTAGCTCTATATAATCTGCCAGTTGATCATAATCTCCCATTACCATCTCAAAATATCTAGTCGCCTCTTCAAACCTCTCCAGGCTCAGACTAGTATGACCAAGGAGATAAATTGCCCTCTTACTCCATATTGTCCCTGGGAAATCCTTCATGATCCCTTTTAGTTCAGAGATGGCATCCGGATATCTCTCTTCATTATTTAATAGAGAGATCGCCTTTCTCAGGGCAGTGTCTCCCCCTCTTATATCTTCAGCACCCTGACTGATCCCGGTTATAAAAAGAATAAGGATCAAGGATATGATCAGATATCCATTTGTGATTTTCGATTTTCGATTTTCGATTTTCGATTTGAAGAAAGGAAAAAAAACAACTTTTGATTTATTATTTTTCATGATTTTAAAATAGAATCCTTTTTGGCCATGCCACCCATAAATTAATTTACGATTATCGATTTTCGATTTATTCATCTATATGGGACGGGTCAGCGCTTGAGCTGTCACTTCCGAAGAATTTCATCACCTTCTTTTAAATCGAAAATCGTAAATATCCAAATATCTTTTCTGCAATATCCTCAGGACGTTCCCCATCCATTATATCTATCCATTGCGCACCCTTAACCCCACGAAACCATGTAAGCTGCCTCTTGGCATACCTCTTTGTCTCCTTTTTTATCTCTCGAACAGCATCATCAAGATCCATTTTCCCATCAAGGTATTTGATCATCTGAAGGTAACCGAGACTCTGAAACGGTTTCAGCTTCTTACTATAATCCATATTTAATATTCCCTTTGTCTCTTCTAATAACCCATTAGATATCATCTTGTCAACCCTCTCCTCAATCCTTTTATATACCACCTCCCGTCTTCTGTTTAAGACAAAATAATTGACATCAAATTTGTCTTCTTTTCTTTGTTTTGAATAATACTCTGAGATAGGTATCCCTGAAAGGTAAAATACCTCTAATCCCCTTTCAATCCTTACCCTATCATTAGGATGGATCTTACCCGCTGTTATCGGGTCTATCTCCTTTAACTTATTATACATATATAGCTCCCCTTTTTCTCTGAACCCATCCTTTATCCTTTTCCTTACCTCATGATCTGATCTAACAGCACATTTCAGGTCCTCTGTTAGTACCTTTATATATAATCCTGTACCTCCAGCTATAAGAGGGATCTTTCCCCTCTGATGAAGCACCTTAATGATCTCAAGTGCCAATATCCTGAATTCACCTGCTGTAAATTCAGAATCCGGATCTACAATATCTAAAAGATGATGCAGTATAATCTCCCTCTGGCTATGACTAGGCTTGGCAGTTCCGATATTGAAATGTCTGTAGACCTGCATTGAATCAGCACTGATAATCTCAGTCTTCATCCTGGATGCCAGTTCAATGGCTACCTCA
Organism: uncultured Nitrospirota bacterium; assembly: GCA_913009285.1. Lineage (GTDB taxonomy): Bacteria > Nitrospinota > Nitrospinia > SZUA-224 > SZUA-224 > SZUA-224. Next base: position 1,560 of record CAJVYE010000079.1, read on the forward strand.
CTCTTACCCGATGCAGTAGGACCTGTTATGACTATTAATGGAAGCATATTATAAATTTACAATCTTATTTCATTCTTTTCAAGGGTAGTCCCCTTTACCCTTTCTAACTTCACAAGAGATTTGTTATAATCGATTATAGCCTTTATCTCTTTACTCTGTTCCTCTGCCAGATCCTTCTGAAACTCTAAGATATTAAAACTGGTTGAAAGCCCTACCTCAAACCTCTTCTCCTCTGCATCCAACTTTTGCTCTGCCAATCTCCTTGCCAGTTTTGTGGCATTTACCCGTTTGATATTTGTCTCTATCCCTCTTACTGCCTCTCTGATCTCGAGTGCTATCTTCTGCTCCAGATTCTTGAGAGAGATAAGGACCTTTTTTTCCTCTATCCTTGCAGCAGTGAGATTGCTTTTAGCTGAACGGTTGCCTAAGGGGATATTTACCTTTACCCCTGCCTCCCAGGAATAGTAGCTACCTGACCCCAGCCTGTCGAGTGTATCTTCATACCCTCCTCCAAATCTGCTAGGAGGTATTGTTGTACCTCCAAAAGAGACTTCCCTCGCATCGCCGCTAAGACCATTTAAACCAAAGCTTCCTATAAGATCTATATTAGGGAAAATCTGATTCTTCTTATACTTGACCTCTATCTTCTTGTTAGACAGATCTATCTTTGCCTGGACAAAATCCGGACGTTTTTCAAAGGAGGTCTTCAGTGCCTCATTATTATCGATCTCAACAACCTCAAATAGTGGTCTATCAGTGGGATAGATAGGGAGACCCCAATAAGGAGAATCCCCCTCAATATTCATTGCCCTCTTTAATCTATCCTCTGAGTCCTTGACCATATTTTCAGCTATAATAACCCCCTCCTCCCTGGAAGCTACCTCTGCCTGGGCTTGAAGTATCTCTATAGGGGCCATAGTCCCGACCTTTACCTGTGTCCTTACCCTCTTCTCTAGATCCTGAGCCAATGCTAAGGATTGACGCTTGACCTTAAGATCTTCGATATTAAAGACAATATCCCAGTACATATTTTGTACTTCAGATATCTTCGTAATAACCACAGCTTTAAACTGATTAAGGGATATATCCTTATTATTACTGGCAATAATTATCTTTCTCTTATTCAAACCTATCCCAAAGTCCTTTAGGAGTGGTTGTGTTAATGTCAGTGTAAGATCAGATGTGTACTGCGGATTAAGTCCACTATAACTTGAATTGGATTTTCTCCTTTCATTGGTGAACCTCAATTGGTAGTTTCCACCTGTAATCAGATCCTGTCTTATCCCTATACCCCAGTTTATACCCTCACCTTCGCTGACATCCGGATCGGCATATGCATTGGCTACGGGTCTCTTATCCTTATTGATGGATAGATCAAGGGCAATTGTCGGGTCAAACGCTCCCTTCTCGACTATGATCATGGCCTCACTTATCCGGGGATTGAATCTCTCGACCCTTATATCAAGATTGTTTTCAAGGGTCAATTCTATAGCCTCTCTTAAAGAGAGGGATAAGTGTTGCACATCTGAAGGAGGTGTAGAATCCACTATTTTAGTCTCTGTAAAACCCAAAGGTGGTGTTGTAATTATCAGGATTAAGATATAAAAGATAAAGATAGATCGTATAGGACCATAACTATTTTTCTTTTTCGACATATCCCTCCTCTACACTCTGTTCATACAGACTTTTTTCGAAATAAAGCTGGCTCAATTATCTGTCAGTTCCTTATCGATACTATTTCATAAGGCCTCTTTCCCACATAGATTGTTTTAACAATACTCTGCGAGAGTAGATCAATAACAGAGATAGTATCTGAGCCATTATTGACCACATAGAGCCTGTTTCTATCCCTGTCAAACGCCAGCCCAACTGGTGAGCTACCAACATTTATCTCTCTGGTTATAGTCCCTGAAGTGAGATGAATAATGTTGACAGTATCAGAGACTTTACTTGTTACATATAACCTGTTTAATAGCCCCATAGAAAGCCTAAAGGGAGCAATAACTTTAGACATTGTTTTAATAATCCTGTTTGAGTTGATATCTATCGCTGAGATACGGTCCGATCGTTCGCTAACAACATAGATAGTCTCTTCTGTAATAAGGATATCCCGTGGCCTCAAACCAAAACCACTTATTGTATTTACCACTTCATTACTATACGTATCGATTACTGATATCGTATTGGATATGCTATTCGAGACATAGACATGCCTACCCTTAAGATCGATTGCTATATCAAGGGGGGAAACCCCCACAGAGATAGTAGCAATAAGACTCCCTGAAACGGTGCTCACAACTAAGATATTATCAGAACCGAAATTACTTATATAAAGTGTCTCATCATCAGGGAGTAACACAACTTCTGTAGGTTCGATCCCAGTAATAAGATTAATGGTATCCATCACCTCATTATTTGCGGTATCAATTACTGAAATAGTATTAGAACGTGAGTTGATTACATATACCCTATCCCCTCTGGAATTTGCAGTGATCCCCTTAGGTCCTCTGCCAACCCTGATGATCCCCACCACCTTTTCTAATTCCCTATTAATAATGGAGACACTATTCGAATCCGTATTAGTCACATAAGATAAAAGCCCCTTAATCTCTGTCATCCGTGTACTGATCCTTATGGAAGGTCTGAACATATAACCATCTTGAATAGAATTACTGGCATCCAACTCCATAAACAGAGGAACAACATCATCCCTCTTTATCTCAAATTCTGTATGTAATATCAGAGCCATATCAGGTTGGCGAATGACTCGATTGAAGCTCTCTTCATCCTTCTTTAAGAGAACCTTAGATAACTTCAACCTCAATCTTTTATATCTTCCCTCTGGAAGGGAAAACTCCCCAACTAGTATCTGTTTTTCAAAAAGATCGGTGGTATTTACCGATAGGGATAGATCACCCACACTTAACCATTTCTTATCACTATCTTGTATATCTATAGCAGAGACGGTGAATGAGATATATGCGGGGAGATGGTCTGAACAAAAGAGATAAATGGCCAGATCTCCTGAGTCCGCAGTAACCCTCTCTCCTCTCTGCAAGATAGTGCATGATAATAGAGATAGAGATACGATTAGAATGATGAATAATAATTTCATTGTTATATGTTTCATAATAATTTTAACAAATCCTTTCTTAAGATCCTTTTTCTTAGCAAGATAAAAAACCGCTTTTTTATAGAATCAAGTATAATTAAAAAATAAGTGCTTGGCAAGCCCTAAGGGACGGGTCAGAAATAAAGCTGGCTCAATTATTGCCCCACTGATCTCCACTGTCAAGCATTTTTTCTCTTGACACCACCCTTCTCATTATGTTTAAATCGATTCCTAAAACTATGCAACAAAAGGATATTACCTCTGAAAAGAGAAATATGGAACTACCGCAACACAAGGATTCTAAAAGTGCAACAGCACCTCATCGCAGACTCCCTTCATGGTTTAAGATCAGGATACACCACGGAGATAACTTTTCCAATGTCGGTAGACTTATCGGTCGACTGGGACTTAATACAGTCTGCAGGAGTGCAAGGTGTCCTAATATCTGGGAATGCTGGAACCAGAAGACAGCAACCTTTATGATATTGGGTAATGTATGTACCAGGACCTGCCGGTTCTGTGCTGTCAAAAAAGGTTCACCCACCGAAGTGGACAAAAAAGAACCTGAGAGGGTTGCTGAGGCAGTAAAGGCCCTGGGGTTAAGACACGCGGTGATTACCTCAGTGACCAGGGATGACATAGAGGATGGAGGGGCAGATATATTCGCCGATACCATATCCAGTATCAGAAAGAAGAACCCTGCATGTACTATTGAAGTTCTTATCCCAGATTTTAATGGCTCAGAGAGGGGACTTAAGGTGGTCATGGAGGCGGCCCCACATATACTTGGTCACAACATTGAGACTGTACCACGGTTATATTCTGAGATAAGACCACAGGGAGTGTATAAGAGGTCTCTATGGCTGTTAAAGATAGTAAAAGATTTGGGGGCAGTTACAAAATCGGGTTTGATGGTCGGTCTTGGTGAGGATATTAATGAGGTAATAGGTGTAATGTCTGATCTCAGGGAGGTAGGGTGTGATATGTTGACACTTGGTCAGTACCTTATGCCTGATAAGCGAAATGCTCCTGTAGTACGATTCTATACACCTGAAGAGTTTGCTATGCTAAAGCAAAAGGGGAAGGATATGGGGTTTAAGCATATTGAGGCGGGTCCCCTTGTAAGGAGCTCTTATCATGCAGATGTTACAGTAAGGCGGCGTAAATAAATAAAGGTTGCAATCTTGAATAATAGATGCTATGCTTTATTTCATGAGCACATTAGTCGAATTGAGGGAAAAATTTGATTTCGTATGGCCGCTTTTGGACGAACGCACCCGA
>CAJVYE010000080.1 GCA_913009285.1 uncultured Nitrospirota bacterium
ATTGTTAATGAGATGGTAATCAGTATCACAATATTTTTTTATATTTTTATTTTTTTTATATTTTTTTTTTTTTAATGATACGGCGACCACCGAGATCTACACTCTTTCCCTACACGACGCTCTTCCGATCTAATTATTAGATTACTTACAAGAAAATGAAGTTTCTTTAGAAATTATAAAAAAGATTTCAAAAGAATTAGAAAAACAAGATAAAGAATTTATTAAAGAGATTTTGAAAGAGATTGAAAGAAACCTTATGGAAAAATTTGTTATAGCAGACGAAAGATATAGGTATAAACAAATATCTTTAATTAAACTTGTGATAGATGAATTAAAAGAAATAATTCAAAGAAGTTCGGGATTTGAAGAATGAAAGAAATAAAAAATGTGTGATAATAAAGGATGCAACAAAGAAGCAATGTTTGGTGTGTGGATACATAGAAACATTACTATTAATTCATTTTTCTGTTCTGATAAATGTTGTATAAATTATGCAAGAGAGAGGGGATGGAAATATTCCAAAGAAAAAAAACAATTATATAAAGATTTTTATGGAGAAAAGAAGATTATCTATTTATAAAATGAAAAAGAAGAAAAAAGAAATGGCAAATAAAATTAAAAAAATAATTAAAAATAAATCAATAGCAGATGAATTGGAGAATATAGAAATTCCAATATGTCCAATATGTAAAGAAAATCCACAACGACAGGGGGCAAAAACTTGTTCAACAGAATGTTCAAAAATACATTATAAAGAATGTAAAAAAGAATATCAAAAAACAGATAAGTGTAAAGAATATCAAAAAAAATGTCTTGAAAAAAATGAGTGTATACTTGATGGGGAAGATAATCACTGTTATTGGGCCTATAGCAATTCGCGTGTAATGCTTGACCCATTCTGGATTGGCGGGGATGAAAAATTCGTTGATATAACCAGAATCAAATTTGTTATACTTTTAAGAAGAGACTCTGAATCACCGCCAGAGATAAAGCTAGACGCAGAAGAGGCTATTAATATCCTGGAGGAGGGGAGATATCAGGTATTAGAGGGGGCTGGTACAGATGTTGGATCATTCAAGTATGAACCTTTCTACAATCCATATCTATTGGTACGGAGTGATGAGAGGACAGAGATGCAGAAAAGATTTTTTAGAGAGCTCTTTAACTATACATCATGTTACATCATAAATACAGGCGTTGAGACAGTGGAAGAGAGCCAGATGCGTATAAGAAACATCATTGGAAGGGATTGATAGTTGTGTTTGAAAGTCTGTCAAATAGATTAGAAGGTATATTTAAGAAGCTCAGGGGTCGCGGAAGACTTGATGAGAAAAACATCAAGGATGCGATGAGGGAGGTGAGGATAGCCCTCCTTGAGGCTGATGTGAGTTTTAAGGTGGTAAAGGACTTTATAGAAAGGGTAAAAGAGAGGGCTATTGGTCAGGAAGTAATGAAGAGTCTTACCCCTGGACACCAAGTGATAAAGATTGTTAAGGACGAACTAATAGCTATGATGGGGCCTCATAGTGAGATCCTGCCTTCTATTACTCCTCCAACGGTTATCATGATGGTTGGGCTTCATGGCTCAGGAAAGACGACAACAACAGGGAAGCTTGCTAATAAATTCAAGAAGGATGGACACAGAGTTATGTTAGTCCCTGCTGATGTTTATCGTCCTGCTGCTATCGAACAGTTAAATGTCATAGGAAAAGAAATAGGGATAGAGGTGTTCGATGGAAAGGGGAGTAATAATCCTATTAAAATATGTGATGGCGCGGTGAAATATGCGATCGAAAATAAGTATGACCTTGTTATTTTAGATACTGCTGGAAGGTTGCATATCGAGCAGGATTTGATGGATGAACTGAGATTTATCAAAGAGAAGATCACACCACAAGAGATACTTCTGATAGCAGATGCTATGACAGGTCAAGATGCAGTAAAGATTGCTGCTGCCTTTAATGAATCTATTGGAATAAATGGTATCATTCTTACCAAGATGGATGGAGATGCCCGCGGGGGTGCAGCCCTATCCATCAGAGCAGTTACTGGAAAACCTATAAAGTTTGTGGGTGTGGGAGAAAAGTCAAATGATCTTGAGCCATTCTATCCAGATCGTATGGCATCAAGGATACTTGGGATGGGAGACATGCTTTCTCTAGTAGAAAAGGCTGAGAATGCATTTTCAGAAGAAGAGGCAAAAAGACTTGAAGATAAGATCAGGAAGGAGACCTTCACCCTTGAGGATTTTAGGGATCAATTACAACAGGTAAAAAAGATGGGACCCCTTAATCAAATTATCGAAATGATCCCAGGATTTAAAGGGCTTAAAGGGATGAAGAATATGGAAATAAATGAAAAGGCTCCTCTAAAGATAGAGGCAATGATTAATTCTATGACATCGCAGGAGAGAATAAATTACACCATAATCAACGGGAGCAGGAGGAGAAGGATTGCACGTGGAAGTGGTACTACTGTTCAGGATGTAAACAGGTTATTAAAACAATTTATTCAGATGAAGAAAATGATGAAGAAATTCTCAAAGGGAGGTGATATATATTGCCCGTTGTAATAAGGTTGCATAGAAGGGGAACAAAAAAAAGACCCTTCTACAGGGTGGTAGCGGCTGACTCGAGAAAACCGAGAGATGGACGTTTCCTGGAGATAATAGGAACATACAATCCCTTCAGTCCTGATACTGATCAAATCAGGATCAATGAGAATAAGGCTATCTCGTGGATTAAGAAGGGGGCACAACTTTCTGATACAGTAAAGGGTCTCTTTTCTAAGGTAGAGCTTTTTAAAAAAATAGCTGAGTCAGAAACCTAGGTACTAAGAATTTAGTTTGAAATCTGAAAATATCATGTGGAGGTGGATTTAATGAAAGAATTAATCTTGTTTATAGCTAAGTCACTGGTAGATAATCCCGAGCAGGTTGTGGTACAGGAAGTAGAAGGAGAAAAGACTACAGTAGTCGAACTGAGAGTAGCACCTGAGGATATGGGAAAGGTAATCGGCAGAGAGGGAAAAACAGCAAGGGCGATGAGGACTATACTGAACGCCAATGCAATGAAGATGAAAAAAAGGGCGGTATTAGAGATACTTGAATAGATGACAGAGGGTCTGATTACTATTGGAGAGATATTAAGACCTCAGGGAAATAAAGGAGAAGTTCGTATCTTCCCCTATTTAGACAATCTTGAAGAGTATAAGAGACTTAAAGAGGTCTTTGTAATAGATAAAGATTGTGGGGAAACAAAATACACTGTTATAGGGACGAGGTCTCAAGGTAAATATATTGTTATACATCTTGATGGATTCAATTCTATTGATAAAGCAGAGACTCTTAAAGGTTATAGAATATGTATTCCAGAGGAGTGGTTAGATCCATTGCCTGAGGGACATTATTACTATTCCGAGATAGAAGGGTTAGATGTCTATGATGAAGAGGGACGATACTACGGAAAGATAACAGATATCTTCTCTACAGGAAAAGGTAGCAATGATGTATATATTGCTAAAGATAATAAAGAAAGGGAGATATTTATCCCTGCTATAAATGATGTAATCAAGACGATAGACTTGAAGGGAAAACAAATTATAATCCATCTCATAGAGGGATTGGTTGATTGAGAGGGATAGAGTGTAATATCATAACCGTCTTTCCGCAGATGTTTGTCTCTCCTCTAGGTGAAAGTATCCTTAAAAGGGCTCAGGAAAAGGGATTACTCCGGGTCAAAATCTATGACCTGAGGGATTATGCCAGGAACAAACATAGGATGACGGATGACTATCCCTATGGTGGTGGGCCGGGAATGGTTATGAAGCCCGAACCAGTTGTCCGGGCCATTGAGGAGATTAATAAGGAAGGCATAAGATCAAAGATAATACTGATGTCCCCTCAGGGGAGGAGATTTACTCAAGCCAAGGCAAAGGAATTGGCTAAAGAGGAAAGGCTTACCTTTATCTGTGGTAGATACGAGGGAATTGATGAGAGGGTCAGCCTCTATTTTATTGATGATGAGATTTCTATAGGAGATTATGTATTGACGGGAGGTGAACTCCCTGCAATGGTGGTTATAGATGCGGTAGTGAGACTTATACCAGGTGTAGTGGGAGACGAAGAATCGGTGAAGGCAGACTCCTTTTTTTCTTCTATACTTGACTATCCTCACTATACCCGTCCAGCATCATTCCGCGGGTACAAGGTTCCCCAGGTCCTCTTATCAGGGAATCATGATAAGATTAGATTGTGGCGCAGGAAGGAGGCATTTAAAAAGACCCTAGAGAAGAGGCCGGATCTCCTTAAAAATGTAGATTTCTCAGAAGAGGATATATGTCTACTAAAGGAGATAAAGGGGGAGAGAGGATATTAGTAACTCCAATATTTCTTTAGCATTACTTCATTATCCGGTCTATAATAAAAATATTGATATAGTAGTCTCTTCTATTACTACTCTCGATATTCATGATATTGCCAGGACTGTCAGGACATATTCTCTTGGCAAGTTTTATATTGTAACACCATTAAAATCACAGATGGAGTTGGCTAAGAGATTATTTCGACATTGGACAGATGGATATGGGGCATTGTATAATCCTACAAGAAAAGAAGCACTTCTTAAAACGTGTGTAGTGAAGAGCTTAGAAGATGTAATAAAAGAGGTCAAAGGATTTCATGGGAAAAGACCCCTAATCATAGCCACAGATGCAAAGAGATTTCCAGGGAGTATCAGTTATGATAAGATGATATATAGCTTATCAAAAAAGAACCAGTATATATTGTTATTTGGAACGGCCTGGGGAATAGAGGAGAGTATAGTAACCAGTACTGATTTTATTCTCGAGCCAATTATGGGGATAGATGATTATAATCATCTCCCGGTGAGGGGAGCTGTAGCAATAATTCTTGATAGGTTGTTTGGGAGAAGATAAGATATGATAAGGAGACATATAAAATGAATGTTATCGATGAGATAGAAAAAGAACAGATGAAAAAGGATCTGCCCCAGTTCAATGTAGGTGATACAGTCAAGGTATATCTGAATATTATTGAGGGAGAAAAGGAGAGGATCCAGGTAGCTGAAGGTGCTGTCATCGCCAGAAAAGGAGGTGGAATCAGAGAGACATTTAAGATCAGAAAGGTCTCTTATGGAATAGGGGTAGAAAGGACATTCCCGCTCCATTCACCGAGGATCGAAAAGATAGAGGTCATCAGAAAAGGGCAGGTAAGGAGGGCTAAACTCTATTATCTAAGAAAGAGAAAGGGGAAAAAGGCAAAGATAAAAGAGGCAAAAAGGTACACTGGAAAGAACGTAACAGTTTAGCTATCAGGAGATATAGCTAAACTTCAATGCAAAATGCAAAATTTAGGTATTAAATCCTAAATACTTAACAATATCAAATGACAGAAATACCAAATCCAAAACATTCTGTATGTAAAACTTTGTTTAGAATTTTGATATTTGAATTTTGATAGATATGAATTATGAAGATATTGCAAGGGAAAAGGGCTACAGATTTATTGCCGGGATAGATGAGGTAGGAAGGGGCCCCCTCGCAGGACCGGTAGTTGCCGCCGCAGTAATACTCCCTGAGGATATTTCTACTGCAGATATAGATGACTCAAAGAGATTAAGTGAGGAAAAGAGGGAGAAGTTATTCAATATCATAAAGAGAGAGGCGATATCTATCGGTATAGGAATAGTGAGTGAAAAGGTAATAGATAAGATAAATATACTTCAGGCTACAAAGAAGGCTATGCTAACAGCCGTTTCTAAGATGCATAAGAAGCCCGATTATCTTCTTATCGATGGTATACATACCATCGATGCAGAAATTATGCAATCAGCAATCAAAAAAGGTGATAGTCTGAATACGTCGATAGCAGCGGCTTCGATTATTGCCAAGGTTACAAGAGACAGAATTATGTATAATTATAGT
>CAJVYE010000081.1 GCA_913009285.1 uncultured Nitrospirota bacterium
TTGTATCTACTCTCTATTTATTCTTTTTTTTTTTTAATGATACGGCGACCACCGAGATCTACACTCTTTCCCTACACGACGCTCTTCCGATCTAAAAGTTTTGCATCCATAGAGACAAACAATCTGGGGAATATTCTTCTTTTAATACCGACCGATTTCATTTTCTTCGATATCTCATTTAAACGAGTCTCGCAGTAATGATTCATAATATCCTTTATCATAGGATACTTATCAATATATCTTTCAAGATCAGATTTCTTAAGCTCTAACACTTCAGATTCCTCTAAGGTCATAACCGATGCTATACGGGGTCTACCAGTCAGGAAAGATATCTCTCCAAAAAAATCATCCTCCTTTAAGGTACCTAGAACTATCTCCTGATTATTTATATCCTTAACAACTGCCTTTGCCTTCCCTGAACTTATAACATAAAATGAATCAGTGTGCTCCCCTTGTTTTATAATAGAGACTCCCTCTGGAAATTTGTGAAAAGTCATCCTCTTCACAAGCTCGGAAAATTCAGAGGGGGTTAAACTGAAGAATACCGGGAATGAAGAACGTACCTTCTCTGTATCCAGCCGAAAGACAGGTCTATTCTTAACCGTAGCTCCCAATCCATGTTCGGCGCAGAATTCAGATAGATCTCTACGCAGATCATCAATCTGCTCTTTGGTCCTTTTTCTATCATCTAATCCATGCCTGGCATAAAGCTCGGATAATTTTTTGTATACACCCTCTTTTGAGGGATCGAGACTTACAATAGTCTTATTTATGGCAATGGCCTTCGTTAAAAAACCGTTATTAGCCAGGACATTGGATACATATACATATTCCTCTATAGCTGTTTCAATTGCCCCTTCCCTGACATATAGATCACCTAATCTTATCCTGAGCTTCAGATTCTTAGGCTCTAACTCTATAAGCTTCTTTAGTTCTATGATAGCCTTATCCCAATAGCTCCACCTGCAATACTTTTCAAAATTTTCCTGGATCTGTATTCTATTCTTGTCCATGTATAGCCTATTTGAAGTTAACAGCTAATAATAATAATTAAAGATATACATAATAATATAATATATAACTCTCTAATGTCAAGATGTATAACTCTCTTCTTCAGGTATCCGTCAAAGCCAAACTTAACATGTTGATTGATTAGACTTTGACTAACATTCAAGACATTTAATTTTTCTCTGTAAAATCAATATGTTACATCAACAATGACGTGACCCTACCCTCTTCTTCTGCAATATAATTATGATTATTCATACAGTACCAAAAAATCGATTTTATGTCAAACATGCTTGTTCAAAATGTGTTGTTTTTATTTGTTAATGATGATATTATAACTAAATTATAACACATTTAATTATGGCATAATTATAGCATATATAGTATATTTACACAAGATTATATAAGACAAAAATACTCGTGTGTAGGAAGAAAGAGGAGAAAAATAATGGTGCGGAATATTATTATTATTGGATCCGGGCCTGCTGGACTGACAGCTGCTATCTATGCATCCAGGGCCTATCTGAAACCATTAGTGATAGAAGGCCCTCAGCCAGGGGGACAGTTGACTATTACTACTGATGTAGAAAATTATCCGGGCTTCCCTGATGGTATCATGGGACCACAACTTATAATGGATATGAAGAGGCAGGCGGAACGTCTTGGCACTGAATTTGTAATGGGGAATGTGACATCTGTGAATTTGTCAAAGAGACCTTTTGTAATCTCTGTTGAGGAGAATGACAAAAGATACGAGGCAATGGCCTTGATAATTGCCTCAGGCGCCTCTGCCAGGCTTCTCGATCTTGAGTCAGAGAAAAAATTGATGGGGAAAGGGGTATCTGCTTGTGCAACGTGTGACGGATTTTTCTTCAAAGAGCAGGATGTCATGGTTGTAGGAGGAGGGGATACTGCACTGGAAGAGGCAATATTCTTGACCAGGTTTGCCAAAAAGGTGACTGTTATACACAGGAGGGATAAGTTAAGGGCTACAAAGATACTACAGGATAAGGCATTTAAGAATGAAAAGATAGATTTCATCTGGAACTCAGTAGTAGAAGATATCCTTGGGGTAGAAGAGGAGAAGGTTACAGGTATAAGGCTAAGAAATGTCAAGACATCACAGACCATTGAGAAGAGTTGTGACGGCGTTTTTATTGCTATCGGTCATTCACCAAATACGAAGCTGTTTAAGGGGCAAATAGAACTGGATGATAAGGGTTACATCATTACTATGAATGGCACGAAAACCAGTGTACCTGGGGTATTTGCAGCAGGGGATGTTCAGGATCATCTGTATAAACAAGCTGTTACAGCAGCAGGGACAGGCTGTATGGCAGCCATAGATGCCGAGAGATTCCTGGAGGGGATATAAGATGAAGATAAAATTCTGGGGTGTAAGGGGGAGCATTCCGACTCCTGGATATTCAACCCTCAAGATCGGAGGTAATACCAGTTGTGTTGAGATAAGGGCCGGAGAAGAACTGATTATTGTTGATGCTGGTAGTGGGCTTAGATTACTTGGAGAAAGTTTACTAAAGGAGACTCCTATTAAGGGGGTCTTTCTCTTCAGTCATTATCACTGGGACCATATTCAGGGTTTCCCTTTTTTTTCCCCTGCATATATTAAGGAAAATGAGTTTCAACTATTTGGTGGAAAGGGATTGAGTTATAGCCTTCAGAAGTCTCTCTACGGACAGATGGATCATCCGAACTTCCCTATTGAACTTAAGGACATGGGATCTAGAATGGTATTTCACGAGTTCCTTGAGGGGGAGGAGATTAGAAAAGGTAAGGTAAGAATATCCAATACCTCTGTGAATCACCCCAGTAGTTCCCTCGCATATCGCATAGATCATGAAAATAAATCCTTTGTTTATAGTAGTGATACCGAGCATCTTTCTGATGGAATAGATCAAAAACTACTAAGGCTTGCAAATGGTGCTGATGTCATTGTATATGATGCTCAGTATACCTCTGAAGAGTATGAGGGAACTTATAACTGGGGGGGGCCAAGAAAAGGATGGGGGCATAGCACCATGATAGAGGGTGTTAGACTGGCAAAGGCAGCAGGTGTTAAGAAACTCGTTCTGTCTCATCACGATCCCTCGCGTGACGATAAGGCTATAGCAAGGATAGAGAAGGAAGCTCAAACGCTTTTCCCAAATTCAATAGCAGCTTACGAGGGATTAGAGATAAATATATAGTGTCTGAACGAAAGCTACCCATCTACTGCGTTTAAAGAGAGACTGTAAAGTAATGGAACAAGAGATGATAAGGAACAAAAGGGCCTTCTATCTCTTTAATAAAAAGAGACTGGAGCGTGCATTAGAGATGCTCCCCAAAATGACCGGTCTTGTCTTTCAGATTATACCCTTTCTTATTCATACCAATCATAAAGGTTTTCCTGGTTATGTCGATGACCCGGATACCCCCTGTGGAATAAATTACTTTGAGTGGTCGAATAATTTGCAGAGGATAACAAAAAAATTTTTTCCAGAAAAGAAGATCCTCTATAAGGGTGCGATAAAGCTCTTTCCGAATATTCCTTGTATCGAATCCCTGCTCCTGATGGGAAGTGTAGGTACTGTGGCACAAACCGAAAGATCAGATTTCGATTACTGGGTCTGTATAAATGAGAAAAAATTTTCTGATAAGAAAAAGAAATTGTTGAATGAAAAATTGAGGCTGATAGAGAATTGGGGATCTTCCGAATATGAAATGGAGATCCACTTCTTCATCGCAGATATAAATATGGTCAGGAGGGATGATTTTGGAGAAAGTGACCGGGAGAGTGCCGGGTCTGCCCAAAAAAAATTGCTTAAAGAGGAATTTTACAGAACCCTTATCTTGATAGCCGGCAAGATACCCCTTTGGTGGATAACACCTATTGATATTTCAGATGAGGAATATTCTGAGTGTATTAATATTCTCAAAAAATCGGTTGAACTTGAGTATGATAACTTTATTGACCTCGGCAATATACGAGATCTATCCCCAAACGAATTCTTAGGGGCTACCCTCTGGCACAGGATCAAGGCAATGGACTCTCCTTATAAATCTACCCTGAAAATGGCACTGATAGAGAAATTCATGGATCAGGATGTAAAATCAGAACCTCTCTGTAGTCTCTTTAAAAAGAGAATGATAAAATCACCGGATAATAGCCAATCAATCGATCCATATACAATAATGTTTGACACAATACTCGATTATTACCAAAAAAGAGGGGATATGGAGGTCCTTGATCTGCTAAGAAAGAGTTTTTATATAAAAACAGATATAAAAGTAAACAGGTCTGATCGTTTTAGGAAGGATTTGACCTATAAAGAGAAGATCATGGTAGATTACGTTGAAAAGTGGGGATGGGATCAGGAAGTGCTTGAGGATCTGAATAGTTTCAAAGAATGGGACTTTGATAAGATCATATCCTTTGAAAAGAATATCCATAACTACATGGTACAGGTCTATAAAAACCTGGCTGACAAACTAAAAAAGGAATCAGATGGTGAGAATCTGATAAAAGATACAGATTTTCAGATGTTAGGGAGAAAATTATCCAGTTTTTATGCAAAGAAGCCGAATAAGGTTGAGTCACTAAAGAAGGCCTTCTGGGAAAGGTTGCCACAGGAGAGCCTGACATTCTTCTTTTCAGTTGATAACGGTAAAAGGGCTAATTGGCATTTATATAGGGGAAATTGTTCAAAGGATTTTATCTTAGCTTCCAAGGATCAACACCTTAAGAGTGCTACAAATATTCTTGAACTACTTATATGGACTGTTCACAACAGACTATGCGATGAAAATACTACATTTTATCTGATACCCAACACAACACCTATTACACTTACGGATATTGAGATACTTATTAAGGATCTTATGGACTTTTTCCCGGCGCTAAGCACGGTCGATCTGAAGACATCCGACCTCCTCGTCCTTCCCAGAATAGTTAAATTATATCTGGTAATAAATTTCTCCGCCAAGAGGTGGTTGAATCAGATTAAAGAAATCACTATATTCCATACCACCACATGGGGAGAGCTGTTTTGTGAGACGTATAAGCACATGAAAGGGATTAAAAAGGCCATTAAATATATCTCGAAGAATCCTCCAGAAGGTATCAATGATATCTCTAACTATTACAGGATATTTATCCCAAAGGGAGATTTCTCTAAGGACATCTTTTTGAATATTAATAATCTGATAATGGAAAAACTCGGGAACTATATCCTTGATGAAGGTATCTATAATAATACCTACTTTGAATGAGAAGATCAATTTAGAAAAGACCCTCCCTCATCTTGAAAAGATGGAAGACAAAGAGATAATCATTGTAGATGGAGGGAGTACAGACAATACATCAAGGGTAGCAAAGCGATATGCGGATAAGCTTCTTTTATCATGTCAGGATAGGGGGATACAGATGAATACCGCTGCCCAGATGGCTGAGGGTGACATGCTCCTTTTCCTGCATGCCGATTCAAAACCCTCTACAGATGGATATAATAAATTACTCGAGGCCTCAGAGGTGAGGAGTATTGTGGGTGGTTCCTTCTACCTTGCAATAGATTCTAAACGATTTCTACTTAAGTTTATCTCCCTTGCAGCCAATCTCAGATCCAAATTCTTCAGGATAGCCTACGGAGACCAGGGGATCTTTGTAAGGCGCGAAATCTTCGCTAAGATAGGAGGATTTAATAATCTCCCTTTATTCGAGGATATAGACCTCTTCAGACGATTAAAGATGGAAGGGGAGGTGATCTTCATTAAAAGGATTCTAACCTCTGCACGAAGATGGGATGGAGAGATCGGAAGAGCACACGTCTGAACTCCAGTCACATTCCTTTATCTCGTATGCCGTCTTCTG
>CAJVYE010000082.1 GCA_913009285.1 uncultured Nitrospirota bacterium
AAGTAGAGGCATAGGGAATCAGCATCCTGCTGAGCGCTATGCCATTGATGATCGCCCCCATGGCATGTTCACGCACGCCAAAGTGAAAATTCGGACAGCCGAAACTATCTGGCCCAAAATCACAGTATCCCTTGAGATAGGTTCCGGTTGAAGGGGCCAGATCTGCTGAACCACCGACTAACATTCGAAGTTCACTAACAATTGAATTAAGTATTTTACCTGAAGCCACTCGAGTGGCCATCGATTCACCAGCGGAAAAGACAGGGAGAGAGTTTACCCATTTTGGGGGCAGATGACCGCTGATGGCCCTCTTCAACTCTTCGGCAAGCTCAGGAAACTCGTTGTTATAGGCCTCAAATTTGCTCTGCCACTCTGATGCTGCTTGTTTTCCTCGTTCCATAACCTCTCTGAAATGTGCCAGGGCCTGGTTTGGAATATAGAACGATTTGTCAGGTGAAAACCCAAACCTCTCTTTTACCACTCGTATTTCCGCCTCTCCCAGGGGTTCACCGTGTGCAGCTGCTGTATCCTGCTTGTTTGGACTGCCGTAAGCGATATGTGTCCTAGCCTTGATCAAGGATGGCTTCCTGGTTTCTTTCTGTGCCATTAAAAGGGCTGAAGCAACCGATTCAATATCATTACCATCGACCTCGATCACCTGCCAACCATACGATTCAAATCTTTTTTGAACATTTTCCGTAAAGGCCAGCTCTGTCGAACCTTCTATGGAGATCCTGTTATCATCGTAAAGATAAATCAGTTTCCCGAGCCTGAGATGACCTGCAAGAGAGGCCGCCTCGGCGGAAACACCTTCCATTAAATCACCATCACCACAAATGGTATAAATAAAATAATCTACTATACTATGCCCTGGACGATTAAAATGATTGGCTAAATATCTCTCAGCAATAGCCATTCCAACTCCATTGGCAAAGCCCTGTCCTAATGGTCCTGTTGTTGTCTCCACCCCTACTGTGTGACCATATTCTGGATGGCCAGGCGTTTTACTACCCCACTGTCTGAAATTCATGAGCTCTTTTAATGGTAGATCATAACCTGTCAGATGAAGCAGGGAGTAAAGCAAGGCTGATCCGTGTCCTGCTGAGAGAACGAAACGATCCCGGTTAGGCCAGCCAGGGTTTGCAGGATTATGTTTCATTACCTTTGTCCAGAGTACATACGCCATAACCGCTGCTCCCATGGGGAGGCCAGGGTGACCGGATTTGGCCTTTTCCACCATGTCTATTGCCAGAAGGCGGATGGTATTAATACAAAGCTGATCCAACTCCTCATCCTGCATAGATCCACTCCTATAGATTTCCATATAACAAAGTATAATTTGTTATATGGAAATCTATAAAAATATGGTAAATTTTTTGTCTTGGTAATATAAAGAATATAATTCTGAATATCTTTGAATGCAAGCCGTTTTTATCTTATTTATCTGGAAAATGTGCTTGATTTTTTAGTTTCTACACTGATATTATTGTCTTATGCGATGAAAGAGATAAAGATATTACTTATTATTCTATTCTTCTCTGGATGCCTGCCAATCCCACAACAGAAACGAGCTGCACCAATGGAGATATCTGTTCACTTTATTAATGTGGGTCAGGGTGATGCTATATTCATTGACACGGCAAAGGATGATATGCTCATAGATTGTGGGAATAATGGTAAAGGAGGGGTTATACTCGATTACCTCCAGGATCTTGGTGTGCAAGATATTAAATACCTTGTCATAACCCACATCCACCCAGATCACATAGGAGGTTGTGATGAGATTTTACGAGGTATAATCGTTGACAAGGTTCTCATGGATGGCCAGGGGGATAGATCTGACTCTTACAGGGATGTGATAAAAGAGATAGATATAGAGGAGCTGATTATACCTGAAACAGGCTATGATTCCTCACTTGATAGTGCCCGTTGGGAGGTATTAAAGGCCAATATTGATTCGAATAATCCAAATGAAAATTCAATAGTGATAAGACTGATCTATGGAGATATAGGTTTCCTTTTTACAGGGGACTGTGACGAGGCCTGTGAGGATGAATTTCTTGATGATGATATTGATGTGGAGGTTCTGAAAGTGGCTCATCACGGTTGCAAGGATGGGACAGATAATGACTTCCTGCAAAAAACCACACCTGAGATCGCTATTATTCAAGTAGCAGCAATAAACAAATTTGGTAAGCCGCATCAAGAATGCATTGACCGACTGGAAGCCGCAGGTGTGAAGATATACAGGAATGATCTGAACGGCAACATTATTGTTAAGACTAATGGCAATAAATATACAGTGGAGACTACTTTACCCCTTCTTAAACAGAGGTTCAAAGATTCCTTGAATAGCAGAACAAGGGGTGTGCTAGAGTCTATGTCTATTTTTCGGGAAAATTCTGGAAATTAATCGTTGCAAATGTGCATTTATTTTAGTATAATTTTTTACCAATTATATTGACTTTTTTGTAGGTTATTTTGGTAGCGAGGGAATATCTAACTTGTGAGCATAGATAAAATCATCCGATTCAAAAAAGAGGAACTAGAAGAAAGAAAAAGACGCCTTCCCCTCTCAGAGTTGAAAAAGAGGATTAGAGATTTAAATGAGACAAGGGATTTTATCGGCTCATTAAGTCCTAAAAATGGTAATCATAGACCTAAAACCAGAATCATTGCTGAGATAAAGAGGGCCTCTCCATCCATGGGAATCATCAGGGAAGATTTTGATCCAGTTAAGATAGCAAATATCTATGAATCTAATGGGGCTGTGGCTATCTCTATTGTGACAGAGAGAAGCTTCTTTCAGGGGGAGTTAGCATATCTATCATCTGTTAGAAGATCTACAACAATTCCACTCCTCAGAAAGGATTTTATCTTTGATGAGTATCAGATATATGAGGGAAGGGTCTTTGGTGCGGATGCCATACTCCTCATTGCTGCCATCATGGAGAAAGAAAAATTAGAGGATCTATCTGGGCTGAGTAATGAGATTGGAATGGCCTCACTTGTGGAGATCCATACAGAAAAGGATTTAGAAAATACATTAATAAGTTGTGAAGCTGAGCTCATTGGAATCAATAATAGAAATCTGGATACATTTGAGGTAGATATAAATACTACTTTTAGATTGATAAAAGATATCCCGGAGGAGATCCTAATTGTGAGTGAGAGTGGAATTGATAGCAGGGAGGTCATAGAGAGGCTCAAAAAGGAGGGGGTACATGCCTTTCTTGTGGGAGAGGCTCTTATGAAGGAGGCCGATATTGGTAAGAAGTTAAGGGATTTGTTATAGATTTTCAAATAATAAATTAAACTGCATTATCAGTCGAGATTCTCGACAAAGTATTACTCAGTACAACTTACTTGAATTTTTCCTTTTTTCATTGTGTAATTTATTATTTGGAAATCTGTAGGAAAGAAGATGATAAAGGTAAAAATCTGTGGTATAACAAATATAGAAGATGCGATGTATGCGGTGGAATATGGGGCTGATGCACTTGGGTTTGTATTCTATAATCGGAGTCCACGTCATGTTACAGAAAAGGTTGCCAAGCAGATCATCTCCCATTTACCACCTTTTATCTTAACCGTAGGTGTCTTTGTCAATGAAAGTGTGGAAAATATTTCCAAGATAGTAAAAAAATGCGATATAGATATAGTTCAATTACACGGAGATGAGGGGCCAGGTTTTTGTAAAAAGGTCCGAAAAAGGGTGATTAAGGCTGTCAGGATAAAGAATGTTGAGTCTCTAAAGACCCTATCTCTTTATAAGAATAAGATAAATGCCCTTCTTCTTGACAGTTTTAATGAGGAAGTTTATGGTGGAACTGGTAATCGTTTTGACTGGTCCTTGGCCAAGAAGGCAAAAAAGCATGGGAAAATAATATTAGCCGGTGGATTAAACATAGAAAATGTATCAAAAGCTGTTAAACTGGTTAAGCCTTACGCTGTGGATGTTAGTAGTGGCGTAGAAGCAGGTCCAGGGAAGAAGGATAAGAAGAAAGTAAAGAAGTTCATAAAAATGGCGAAAGGATTATAGAAGGGGAAGATTATGCTGCCTGATTCAAAAGGTCATTTTGATATATTTGGTGGAAGGTATGTAATAGAGACATTAATGCCTGCCCTGGAGGGGCTTGAATTGGCTTACAGGGATGCCAGAGCGGATAAAGACTTTAATGAAGAGTTAAAATATTATCTTAAGGAGTATGCAGGAAGACCCACTCCACTTTATTATGCCAGAAGATTAACAGAAAAACTGGGTGGGGCAAGGATCTATTTAAAGAGGGAGGATCTTAACCATACCGGTGCACACAAGATAACCAATACTATAGGACAGACTCTTCTGGCTAAAAGGATGAAGAAGCGAAGGGTTATTGCAGAGACAGGCGCTGGGCAGCATGGAGTGGCTACAGCTACTGCTGCTGCCCTATTTGGTTTGGAATGCGAGGTATTTATGGGGGAGGAGGATACAGTACGACAAGCACTTAATGTCTTCAGGATGAGGCTTCTCGGCGCAAAGGTGACACCTGTCTCCTCAGGCACAAGGACGTTAAAGGATGCAACCAATGAGGCTCTTAGGAACTGGATTGCTACAGTCATGGACACACATTTTGTTATCGGTTCTGTAGTGGGGCCTCATCCATATCCAATGATCGTTCGGGATTTTCAGACCGTTATAGGCAAGGAAGTGAGGAAACAGATATTGAGTAAGGAGGGAAGACTCCCGGATATCTGTGTTGCATGCGTGGGAGGGGGGAGCAATGCAATAGGTCTTTTTTACCCCTTTCAGAATGATAGGGGTGTCTGCTTTGTAGGTGTTGAGGCAGGAGGAGAGGGACTAGAGACAGAGAAACATGGGGCCTCATTATCAGCAGGGGACCTGGGTGTCCTCCATGGAAGTATGAGTTATCTCCTTCAGGACGAGGACGGACAGATTAAACCCACTCATTCTGTATCGGCTGGTTTGGATTATCCTGGTGTAGGACCTGAACATAGCTATTATAAAGAGACCGGAAGGGCTGAATACGTGACTGTCACTGATAAAGAGGCTCTTGATGCATTTCAGTTGCTCTGTGAAACAGAGGGTATAATCCCTGCATTGGAGAGTGCCCATGCCATTGCCTATGTTACCAAATTTGCTTCTGAGATGAATAAGAATAGGGTAGTGATAATCTGTCTTTCTGGTCGTGGAGATAAGGATGTTGACATGGTAGAGAAGATATTAGAGAGGGCATATTAGGCTATGGAGAGATTTGAAAGATTTATAGGAGGAAGAATACAGAAGAGATTTGAGCTTCTACAGAAGGAAGGTGAGAAGGCATTAATGCCATTTATAACTGCTGGTGATCCTGACCTTGAGGTCACTAAATCACTTCTTCTGGAGATGGAGAGGAGTGGGGCAGACCTGATAGAAGTAGGTGTTCCTTTTTCTGATCCCCTTGCTGATGGGCCTATTATACAGAAGTCATACCAGAGGGCACTAAAAAAGGGTGTGTCTTTAAGAAAGATCATTGCACTTATAAAGGATATCAGGGAGGAGATGCGTATTCCTATAATCCTGATGACAGCCTATAATCTATTATATCACTATGGTGAAACAGAATTTGTCAGGGATGCTGTATCAGCAGGTATTGATGGAATAATAGTTCCTGATCTCCCTCCTGAGGAGGCAAGATCTCTTATGGATCTGGCTCAGGGTGCTGGGAGATCGGAAGAGCGTCGTGTAGGGAAAGAGTGTAGATCTCGGTGGTCGCCGTATCATTAAAAAAAAAAAAAAACAAGAGAAAAGCTAGATCGGAAGAGCTTCGGGTAGGGAAAGATGATCGACCGTACATCAGGCGTCTTGCATCTGTACAGCCTTGTCCATCGTC
>CAJVYE010000083.1 GCA_913009285.1 uncultured Nitrospirota bacterium
ATCTGTATGGGAATTGTGAATGTGATATTATGATAATAAGTTGTATGATTAGGAATACTTTTCTCTCAATTTCATCCTTCGGCAGAATTTTTTTATTTTTTTTTTAATGATACGGCGACCACCGAGATCTACACTCTTTCCCTACACGACGCTCTTCCGATCTTAATCAATAAGAAGATCATAATGCCTTTGGAGATATACATCCTTCTAAGAACGGTATAGTTCTTTGTCATAATTATAAATATGCTGACTATAAGTATAGGAAGGATGAATCCTACATGTCCCTTGGTAAGTGTAGATAGTGCCATAGATACATAGAAGAAGAGGAAATATTTCTTCGAATCCCCAGTTTCTCCAATGAGAAAGTAACCCCTGATAAACGAGAAGAGAGAGAGGGTAATAAAAAAAGATAATGTCATATCAGTATAAGCCAACCTTGCCAGAAGAAAATATATACAACTAGCTGGCAGGATCAGCGCTGAGAGTAAGGCCGTCTTTCTATCAAAGAGGATATCTGCTATAAAATAGGTCATCAGTATACCAAGTGATGCAAAGATAGCTGCCCAGATCCTGGCAGAGTACGGGCTTATACCTAATACCTTATAGGAAGATGCTACCAGCCAATATTGGAGGATAGGTTTTTGAAATCGTTTCTTACCGTCAAAGATGGGGGTGATCCAGTCCCCGGACTCAAGCATGTTTCTTCCGCATTGTGTATAGAATTGTTCATCGGCATGAAACAGTGTAATTTCATCCGATCTAAAGGAAAAAAGGATGATAAATATCAGGAAAGAGAGTATCACTAAAAACAAGGTTTTCATACTTATTCTGTAACCGTTCACGGTTTGAAATTGAAAATTTATGTTATCATATCGCAGCTATACTATCAGATGATTGTATAATCTGATAACGTAAGCGTTCACAGAACACTGAAATTTGAAATTGGAAATTAGGTAATAGTTCAGCCATAATTTTAATACTTAAAAAGCATAATACGTTACCACGGATATTCACGGATTTACACTGAGATTTATTAATGGAACTTCATCTCACGATGAAGTTCCATTAATAAATTCCAGTGGTATTCCGTGTCTTTCGGTGGTGAACTATTACGATAACACAAATTTCTAATTTCAGTGTTCTGTAAACGCTTACCTTATTCTTTCGCAATCCCTTTTTTCTTCCTATAAATGAATGTCAGATTCCTTAGATAGACAAATGAACCTATACTCTGGCCAAGTATAAAAACCGGATCTTTTCTGTATATAGCATATGTAAGGAGTATCAAACTACCTCCGATGCTGAAGTACCAAAAGGCTACAGGAATGACACTCTCTCCTCTCTTCTCTGAGGCCATCCACTGCACAAAAAACCTCATAAAGAATAAAAATTGTCCCACTAGGCCTAGTATGACCCAAAAATTCACCTCATCTATCCTCCTCTATTATTTCATAATCCAATCTTCTTTCCCTCATCCATCTTACTGCCAGTAGATCTATAAATGATCTAAATATCCTATTCCGTATATTATATTTTGTCTTTCCATATCTCCTCGGCAGGTGATTGACCTTTATCTCTGCCACACTGAAACCCTCCATCCTGAGCAAGGTTGGGAAAAAACGGTGCATACCATCGAAGAGTTTCAATCTATTAAGACAATCCCTTCTATACGCCTTTAGGGAGCAGCCTGTATCGATAATAATATCCTTACTCAGTTTGTTCCTCACATAGTTTGCTATCTTAGAAGAGATCCTTTTTATAAAGGGATCATTCCTCTTAAAACGCCAGCCGCATACCACATCATATTCCTCTATCTTTTCTAACAGCGCTGGTATGTCCTTAGGGTCATTCTGCATATCAGCATCCATCGTAATTACCACATCACCCCTTGCAGCCTTGAATCCTGCATCAAAGGCCGCGGTCTGTCCATAGTTCCTGCGAAAGCGGATGATTTTAACATTCGAATTATCCATAGATATCTCCCGTAGGACACTATAGCTACCATCTATACACCCGTCATCCACAAAGATTAATTCATAGCTCTTGCCTATCTTTACCATGGTCTTCTTAACTAATACGGTAATGGGTAATAGATTTTCCTCCTCATTGTAGAGGGGAATAACGATGGATATATATGGATTATTATTTTTGATCATTAGACTAAAATCAGCCCCTTCCGTACTGAATTCAGAAAGATATTTCTCCTATTATCTTAGGCCCGAAGGGCAGACAGCATATAGCAGGGGGTAAAGCCCCCTGAGTATGAATAAGAGAAAAAACAATTAGCCCCAAAGGGGCGAAAGAAAACCATCTCAAATTATTTCCAAATATAATTTTCATCATATTCAATGTCATATTTATTAAGGATTTCGATAAACTCCTCCTGAAATGATTTCTTTTGATGATGGTTTTGTTGATTTCGAATATATTGAATTACCATATTTTCTAATGATTTACTAACTGAAAAAGCTCCATATCCATCCTGCCACCTAAAATTATCTTTTCCCGGAAAGGTAGCATGAACCCATTTTGAAGAATTCCCTTTAACAATCTCCATAAATTTTGAAACAGAAACGTTTTTGGGCATATATGTATAAAAATGAATATGATCAGGCATGGCATTAATCTCAATGAGTATTCCACCAAGTTTTTTGATTATTCCACCAATATATGCACACAGCCTCTCATTGATATCATTATCAATTAACAGTATTCTGTTTTTCGTGCTAAACACAAAATGGATTCCCAAAAATGTAAATGTTCCAGCCAAAATAAAATACCTTTTTTCTTTCACCCCTTTGGGGCTGCTTATTTTTTTATTATTCAATCGTTAGGGGGCTTTCCCCCCGGCTATATGCTATCGACCCTTCGGGCCTAATCTTTCCCTCAATCACAAAAGGAATAGACATAATGAAATATAATAGCATACATACCTCTGAATCATAGAAGTTCACTTCAAATAGGCCTGCAGCCAGAAAACCTATAACAGCAGCGAAACTTCCCACAACAATTGATCTCTTTTCTTTTTCTTCCATACCTATACCACTCAGGATAGATGATGTCTTAAGTAGATAAACCACCCATATACTTATCCATGATGCCAGACCAATCAAACCACTATAAGCCGCTATTTGGAGAGCATTATTGTGCAAAGATCCATGTGATTTCATTGCCTCAGGGATCTTATATTTCGGAAATACCTTTCGTACACACCCAAAACCGCATCCGGTCAGGGGATAATCTCTGATTATACCTAAGCCACTCTCCCACATATAAAGCCTTTCACTATTTGTTGTATCCTTTGGGTCGATAATGCTGCTGATACGCTTGCTGATAGAAAGAGGAAAAATTGCCAGGAGCAAGGCGATTACCAGAGGTATGATGAGTGTCAACCATTTATTCTTCAAGAATAATATAATGAATACACCAATTAGTAGTCCTATCCATGCATTTCTGGTAAGTGTGAGAAATAGACAGAAGGTAATAATAATAATAAGTATCGGAAGCCACCACTCCTTTTTTAGAACCGGATTAAATACCAGTCTTGATATCGCAATCAAATCAACAAGCATCAAGAGGCCAGCAAATGTCATATAAATACTCATTGTCCCCTCTACACGTGTTGAAAGTGATACGCCATTCTGAACTGCCTGAAAAAAACCGTAAAGAGACATAACACCAGCAACCATTATGAGGATCTTCACAAGAATACTTACCTCTTTCAACCCTTTCAAGTTGTTTAAGAAGAGGAAGAATATGATTATCTGTATAAGCTTCCTGAAATGCATGAGACTCATACCAATATCTATGGATGTAATAATGGACAAGATTGAGGCAAGGATAAATAATAGGAAAGGTATACCCAGGTGAGTCTTTACATCATTGATTCCCCCGTTTATATAGAGACTCGAAAGCCATGCAATGGCTGCCAGACTAATGCTAATCTGGGCTATACTTATAGATACCAATGAAGATATGATAAATAGTATAAAAAAGACATAGATTATCATATCGAAATTAATGGCTTTTCGCTCAGTAAGTGTCTCTATTTCCATCAATATTATCTCCTTAATATTTTTTAAAATACC
Organism: uncultured Nitrospirota bacterium; assembly: GCA_913009285.1. Lineage (GTDB taxonomy): Bacteria > Nitrospinota > Nitrospinia > SZUA-224 > SZUA-224 > SZUA-224. Next base: position 4,089 of record CAJVYE010000083.1, read on the forward strand.
CCTGTATACTGCAAGGGGCCATGGCGTATAAGGCAAACAAAGGGTACCTATCCTCTTCCATCCCTTCCGGTGGCATACTCGTTTCTGCCGCCTCGATGGAGCTAATTCTATTGTTTTACATCTTGTCCAGAGGCTTACACCTTTGGATAGTATCTTTCACCCTTTTTCCTCTTTAAGACCTCTTCGTATAACCCCAATGTCTCCTCTAAGCATCTTTCATGGGTGAAATACTCAGCCCTTTTTCTGGCCTCCCTACCCATTTGCTCTCTCACATCGCTATCGATCAAATACCTTATCTTGTCTGTTGTTTCAAGAATATCAGTAGGATCTTTCATGATCAAACCGTTCACTCTATCTGTCAATATTTCTGCCGCACCACTCATTATGCTTGTAATTACAGGTAATCCACTGGCGAGTGCCTCGAGATGAACATTCCCAAAGGGTTCATATAGGGTCGGAAAGAGGAATATATCAGAGGCAGCATAATACCTCTCAATCTTCTCGGTTACTCCTGCAAATATTATCTTGTCAGATATGCCAAGTCTTCTTGCTAATCTAATATACCTCCCCCTTTTTCCCTTTCCTATTATCAAGCCTACTAATGGCTTAGCTGACCGTAAACCTATACTCCTTATGAAATACTCTAAACCCTTTCTTTCAAAGCCTGATCCAACGAACAAGAGAACAATCTCCTCTTGTGATATACTATGTTTCTCCCTTATCATCTTATAATATATTTGTCTATTTCTTGGATGAAACCTCTCCAAATCCACACCATTATAAACAACAACGATATCACTATCCGGAACATGGTAGTGTCTCTTTATCTCTTCCTTTCCTATCCTTGAGATAGCGATAATTTTCTTATATCTATTTTTTTTAAATATCTCCCTCTCAATTACTAAAACAGCCCTGTGAAACGGATTTAAGATTATCGAGAGCTTCTTTATCCATGAAATGTGTTTAAACCTCTGAATAAGCCATTCTCTGTGACATCCGTCTCCTGCACGATAGATATCCTGAAAGATTGTCCTCTCATTACTCTGAATAATATCAAATTCATTCTCTCTTATTCGTAGCTTCAAATAAACAAAGAATGCAAAACTTATCACCCTTAGAAAAGAAAAAATCTTTATTATAGGGACCTTGTGAAATACAATCTCTTTCCCTCCATCAACAGACCAGGTACTTGCAAATATATGAATATCATGCCCCTTTGCAAGAAGTGATGAAACTGTATCTGAAGCAAATCTCTCTGCACCACCATAAAAGACATACTTCCTTCTTATCAGGGCTATCTTCATTTCCTTAGCTCTTAAATTAATAAAATATCCATACACCTTCAGTGCCTTCTGTATTTTCTGTGGGTTAATATTAAACCACAGACGACACTGAAGTCACTGAAGATAGAACTTAGCTCTGCATCATCGCAATCGGCATACTGGGATGATGATCTTTGAAAATAAATTTATCATTTATTACCCTCATAGTAAAGATATTTTACCAATGAACCATTCTTCCAGTCGCCTATCACCCTATCATGGATAAAACCGTTATAGCGGAAACTATTGCTTGGCGTTTGGCATAATTGACAATGGCCTATTGACTTAGCTGACCCAATGTTTTATCCTTTCAGGTAACAACAACTATATTATCAAAAATACTAAGAGAATCCAGGAGTCAGTAGCCAGAATCCAGAATAGCATTAAATTGTTTTGCTT
>CAJVYE010000084.1 GCA_913009285.1 uncultured Nitrospirota bacterium
CGTGTGCTCTTCCGATCTAGATTATCTTAATCTCCCCACCCTTTTTTCAACAGAGAATAATATCTCCTGATGATGTACCAGTTCATACATTCTCTCTATATCCTTATGTATAATCCTGTCCTTCTTAAGATGAGGGATATTTCTTCTGATAGTCCTGTACGCCTCCATTGTACCTTTCCCTTGTTTAAGGTTTGTGAGTAGATCAAGTGCCTGAGCAGCGCAGAGGAGTTCGATAGAAAGGACATTCTCAGCATTGAACAATACCTCCCTACACTTTCTTGCAGAGATGGTCCCCATACTTACATGATCCTCTTTATTGGCAGAAGTGGGTATGGAATCGACACTGGCAGGATGAGAGAGTACCTTGTTCTCGGAGACGAGAGCAGCGGCAGTGTATTGGGCAATCATGAATCCTGAGTTAAGGCCACCTTCCTTGACCAGAAATGCAGGTAGACCGCTCAACTGCGGGTTGACCAATCTTTCGGTCCTCCTCTCCGAGATATTAGCCATCTCTGAAAGGGCTATGGCAAGGAAGTCTAGAGCAAGTGCTACAGGCTGTCCATGGAAGTTCCCCCCTGATAAGATCTGGTCATACTCCGGGAATATGAGGGGATTATCAGTAGCTGAATTCATCTCGACATCTATAATACCTTTTACGTAATCGAGGGCATCTCCCGATGCCCCATGTACCTGTGGCGTGCATCTTAGGGTATAGGCATCCTGTACCCTTGAACAGTCCTTATGAGATGATATTATGCCGCTATTACGGGTTATCCTTCTTAGATTCCCTGCACTGATGGTCTGCCCCCTGTGGGGTCTGACCTTCTGTATCTTCTGATCGAGTTCGATATTAGAACCCATCAATACCTCAAGGCTCATGCCAGCGGCAATATCTGCTGTCTTTACCAGATTAATAGAATCGTATACTGTAAGGGCCCCAATCCCTGTCATCACCTGAGTACCATTTATCAGGGCAAGCCCCTCCCCCTCCTCAAGCTCCAGGGTAGCGACCTTTCCCCTCGACATCGCCCCTTTCCCGGTCATCTTTAGCCCTTTGTAAATTGCATTACCTTTTCCAATTATGACCAGAGATAGATGAGCTAATGGTGCCAGATCTCCGCTTGCTCCAACAGAACCCTTTTCAGGGACCACAGGGTGTATCCCCTGGTTCAGCATCTTCACAAGCGTCTGTATTGTCTTAAGTCTTATCCCTGAGTGTCCCTTTGCAAGTGTGTTGATCCTGATGAGCATTATAGCCCTGACAATCTCTTCTTCTAAGGGTTTGCCAACACCTGTGGCATGGCTCATCAGAATATTTTTTTGGAGGAGCCTTGCCTTTTTCTCTGAGATGAAGACATCACTGAATGCACCAAAGCCAGTGGTTATACCATATACTACCCTCTTCTGATCTATTGCCTTTCGTACGACCTCACGTCCCCTTAAGACCTTTTGTTCTGCATCCCTGGAGAGCTTTATCTTTGCACCACCCCTGGCAACAGATACAACCTGTTCGATTGTCAGGTTCTCACCATCAATAATAATATCCTTTTTTCCCATATTTCTCTTTCGGTCTCCTTTGAACGGCCTAGGGTTTTAAAAAATGATTATACTATGACTCAAAGATATTAAAAACCCTTTTCTTTAATTGATTTATATTCTATAATTTTACATGATATAACTATATATAAGGAGGAAAGATGTGTTGAAATTAAACTTTAAAAAGATGAATGGCCTGATCCCTGTCATTGCCCAGGATTATGAGAAGGGTGATGTCCTGATGATGGCATTCATGAATGAAGAGGCATGGGAAAAGACCATTGAGAGTGGTAAGGCATGGTACTACAGTCGGTCAAGAGATAAACTGTGGCTAAAGGGAGAAACGAGTGGAAACATCCAGATTGTCCGGGAGATATATGTGGATTGTGATGATGATACAATCTTACTGAAGGTAGAGCAGGTAGGTAAGGCTGCCTGTCATACAGGCTACAGGAGTTGCTTTTACAGGAAATTAAATGGTGATCTCAAGGTTGTTGAAGAGAAGATTTTCGATCCAGAAAAGGTCTATAAGGATAAGGAGAAGAGATGAAAGATAATAATAAGGTGCTAAAACTTGGAATACCTAAGGGGAGTCTTCAGGAGGCAACAACAAGGTTGTTTGAAAAGGCAGGTTACAGTCTGAGTTTCAGGAGTAGATCCTACTTCCCCTCTATAGATGATAATGAGATAGAGTGTATGCTCATCAGGGCCCAGGAGATGGCAAGGTATGTAGAGGATGGGGTCTTAGATGTGGGTATTACTGGAAAGGACTGGATACTGGAGAACAGGGCAAGGGTTAAAGAGATCGCTGATCTTCCCTATTCAAAACAGAGTGCCGGACCTGTGAGGTGGGTACTTGCAGTCCCGAACGATTCACCAATCAAAAAGGTAACAGATCTGGAAGGGAAAAGGATCGCCACAGAGGCAGTCAATCTGACAAAGGACTACCTGAAGAGATCAGGGGTAAAGGCAACTGTGGAGTTTTCATGGGGTGCAACCGAGGTCAAGCCACCCAAACTTGCCGATGCGATAGTGGAGATAACAGAAACAGGAAGTTCTCTTAGGGCAAATAATCTTCGTATAGTTGACAACATTCTTGAATCTACTACCAGATTTATCATGAATAAAGAGGCATATAAAGATCCATGGAAGAGAAAAAAAGCTGAAAGGGTGGTAATGCTTCTTAAAGGGGCAATAGCTGCTGTTGGCCAGGTTGGGCTTATGATGAATGTAAGGAAGGTAGAGCTGGAGAAAATACTGAAAATCCTTCCGGCCTTAAAGAAACCAACAGTTGCGGAGCTGAGCGATAAGGAGTGGGTAGCTATCAATACCATTATCAATGAAAAGCTGGCAAGAGACCTTATCCCCAAAATGAAAGAGGCTGGTGCATCAGGAATAGTAGAGTATCCCTTGAACAAAATAATAGAATAACTATGACGACTATACATAAAGTAATAGTTGGTGACTCAAGATGGATGAAAGAGATTCCTGATGAATCAGTCCATCTTATCATTACCTCTCCTCCATATTGGCAATTAAAGGATTATGGGAATGGAAGCCAGATAGGTTTCAATGACACTTATGAGGAGTATATTAACAATCTCAATATAGTCTGGAATGAATGCCGTAGGGTTTTACATAAAGGTTGCCGTTTATGTGTTAACATCGGCGACCAGTTTGCACGTTCTGTATATTATGGAAGATATAAGATTATTCCGATAAGGAGTGAGATCATCAAGTTCTGTGAAAGCGCTGACTTCGATTATATGGGGGCCATTATATGGCAAAAGGTAACCACTTGTAATACTACTGGTGGGGCAACAATAATGGGTTCATTCCCATATCCAAGAAATGGGATCTTAAAGATTGACTATGAATTCATTTTGATATTTAAAAAATATGGAGATCCGCCAGTGGTTAGCAAGGAGGTTAAAGAGGAATCAAGATTGACAAAGGAAGAGTGGAATCAATATTTTACCGGGCATTGGAACTTCCCGGGCGAAAAACAGAATAAACATCTGGCAATGTTCCCTGAAGAATTACCAAGACGACTTATCAAGATGTTTAGTTTTGTTGGTGATACTGTTCTTGATCCATTCCTTGGAAGTGGCTCAGCCTCTTTGGCTGCCAAAAACCTGAACAGAAACTCTATCGGATACGAAATAAATGAGGAATTTCTACCTACCATCATGGAAAAATTGGGGATAAAACAGAGAACCCTTTTTGAAAAAGCAGAATTTGAGATAGTTAGACAGAAAGAGAGGAAAATAAATTCTAAAAATAGAATCAAGAAACTCCCTTACATCTTTAAAGACCCTATAAGGTTTGATAAGAAGGTCGATCCTAAGAAACTGAGATTTGGTTCAAAAATAGATAATTCTTGTTCCAAGAAAGGAGACCATTATTCTGTGAAAGAGATAGTTAACTCAGAGATATTAATCCTAAATAATGGTTCAAGGATAAGGCTATTAGGGATAAAGGAGAGACCGAAAAAGAATGGAGAGGCAATTAAGTTTTTAAATGATAAAACCCGTGGTCAGAAGGTGTTTTTGAAGTTTGATACCATAAGATATGATGAAAAGAATAACATGCTTTGCTACCTCTATTTACGGAACAAGACCTTTTTAAATGCCCATCTGATAAAGAATGGGTTAGCAGATGTGGATACCATATTTGATTATAAATACAAATCCAAGTTCTTAGGGCTTGTGACAAAATAACTTATCAGTTTTCGCACCCGGATTTAGGTCAGATTTGAAAATTACCCGATTTTCGTATATTCTTATAATAAAAAATCAGAAAGAAAATTTATCATGCCTATTGTAAAAATAAGTGAAAGAGGACAGATTACCCTTGATGATCTTCTTGATGATTTAAAGAAGCAGAGAGGAGAGAGTAATAAGCTATGAAAAAGGCCCTTACCATAGCCGGGTCTGATCCTTGCGGGGGGGCAGGGATACAGGCAGATTTAAAGACATTTGCTGCATTCGGTGTCTATGGCCTGTCAGTTGTCACCTCTATCACTGCCCAGAATACGGTCGGGGTTCAGGGCATACATGACCTCCCTCCTGACTTTGTGGCGCTCCAAATAAATTCGGTCGCAGGGGATATTGATATAGATGCGGTCAAGACAGGGATGCTCTCTAATGCAGGGATCATCGAGAAAATCTCTGAATGTATAGCAGCATACAGGATCAAATACCTTGTGGTAGATCCTGTGATGTATGCCAAGGGTGGTAACCCCTTACTCCAACCCGAGGCAAAGGAGACGCTGATCAAGAGATTATTCCCATTGTCTTATCTTATTACCCCTAATATCCCGGAGGCAGAGGACCTGTCTGGAATAAAAATCAGGGATATAGGGGATATGAAGAAGGCAATAGAAAAGATCAGGGGGATGGGAGTGAATAATATACTTATAAAGGGTGGGCACCTCAAAGAAGAAGCAGTGGACATCCTTTATGATGGAGATGGCTACACATCCTATGAATCAGAGAGGATCAAGACAGGGGATATTCATGGGACAGGGTGTACCTTTGCAGCGGCTATCACCGCAGGACTTGCCAGGGATATGGGGTTGAAGGATGCTGTAAGAGGTGCAAAGGATTTTATCACCACAACGATCCAACACTCCCTATCTATAGGAAAGGGATTGAACATCCCAGGTCACCTATTTACTCTATCCAGAGATAAGGAAAGATATCTATTGATGAAGGAGGTAGAGGAGGCTATAAAACTCCTTGATAATGGGGAGATAGGGGCCCTGATACCAGAGGTACAATCAAATCTTGGGGTCGGACTCTCATCCGCATGTAGTATCGATGATGTTATTGGTATTCCTGGTCGTATTATCAGATTCGGCAAGAATATCCGAACCCTTTCCAGACCAAATTTTGGCGTCTCGAAACATATAGGGAGTATTGTGATTACGGTGATGAGGCATGACACCGCAAAGAGGGCTGTGATGAATATCAGGTACTCAGATGAGATCATTGATGCCTGTCGTGAATTGGGTATGAGCATTGCATACTTCGATCGTATGGATGAACCAGAGGAGGTCAAATCAAAGGAGGGTCATACCTTAGAATGGGGGGTCAATAAGGCAATTAAGGAATTCGGTTCTGTCCCGGACATAATATATGATAAAGGAGGTATGGGGAAGGAGGGGATGATTAGGGTCATAGCGGAGGACCCTATAAAACTCGCAATAAAGATACT
>CAJVYE010000085.1 GCA_913009285.1 uncultured Nitrospirota bacterium
AGAGAGGCGTGCCGGAGAGATACCCTCTTCTATGAAAAACCTCACCACATTACTTGCCCGCCCTGATGAGAGTTCCCAGTTAGAAGGAAACCGTTCAGTATTGATAGGTATATCATCGGTATGTCCCTCAATCAGTATCTTATATGTGTTTTCCTTCAGGATAGATGACACCTTCCTGAGAAATCTCTTTGTATCTTCTAATATCCTGATATCCCCCAATTCGAAGAATGCCCCTCCCCTTGCATAGAGCACAATCCCACGTGTATCAGATGTGATTTCTATATCCCTTGATAGATTTTCATCTGTGATGATCTTTTCTATCTCCACCTTCACCTGATCCAATATCTCCTGCTGTCCTGTCTTCTTTACCGTCCCGCCAAGGGCCTCGCCTAGTGCCTTCATGGCAAATCTATACTTCTCAGAATCCACCGAGGATATAGAGAAGAGTAAGACAAAAAAGGTAAGAAGGAGTGCCATCAAATCCCCAAAGGTCATGATCCACCCCATTTCCTCGGCCGATTCTTCTTTACCCTCCTCCTTTATAGCAATATATTCTGAGTCTGATAACATCCTTTTCATAACGAATGAGACCCGTCCCATATCCTCACAATTCAGACATCCTCCTTGTGCTTCTTAATATAGTTTGATAGTGGGCTACCCGTATATCCGGTGGGAGGAATGAGTTTAACTTCCTTTCAATAATCCTTGGATTAATCCCCGCCTGTATCATAATAATCCCTTCGATTATTATTCTATTCCTTAACATCTCATCATCTGTTCTCGATCTTAGCTTCTCTGCTACTGGCATAAAGAAAAGGTTGGCCATCATGGCTCCATAAAATGTAGTTAATAATGCCAGCGCCATCCCTGAACCGAGATTCTCAGCAGATGCACTTCCCCCCATACTCCTTAACATGGCAACTAAGCCTATCAATGTGCCTATCAGCCCGAAGGCAGGGGCGAATTTCCCACCTGTCCTGAATATGTGCTCTCCGCCCCTGTGTCTTACCTGCACAAAATCTAATTCGGTCTCCAGTACATCCCTGATAAAATCTGTAGGGTGCCCATCTATTACCATCTCGAGTCCCAATCTGACAAATCTGTTACCGCTGGTCTTTATATCCTCCTCCAGACTCAAGAGAGATCTTTGCCTCGCCTTCATTGCGAGCCGTACCATCAGAGCTATAACCCATGAAGGTGGCTGGATATCCCGTCTGAATATCTGCATCAAGATACCCATAACATTAAAGACTCTGGGTAGTGGAAAACTGATGAAGAGAGCAGCGAGTGTGCCTCCAAAGGTAATCATAAAGGATGGATAACTTAGAAATATTTTGAATCCGCCTTGCTGGAATATGGCTATGAATAATAAAGATACGCCGGTTATTATGCCGAGAATAGTCGACATCCTTTTTTACCTCTAAAAAAAAAGCTTAGGACTCACTCAAGTTATCTTTGAGTGAGTCCTAAGTTATATCTATTCTACTCTTGGACTGTAGTAATTCACGCTGTCTCTTGAATGTGTATCCAATTATCTCTTCCCTATCATCCTCGTTTATTGCCGTAAACTCAATAGCTAGCTCATAGCCTTCCTTCTGGTTCTTTTCGGTCCCTGATTCTGTTATCCTTACCACCTCTCCGAGAGCTATAATAATAAAGTGATGAGTGCCGGGTGGAGATATAACTAACTTTAAGATAGTCCCCTTATCTACCTTTTTACTGCAGATCAATCTTAATCCAACACCGCTGATATCAACACATATTCCTTCCCTTCTCCCTTCTACATTATCTATAAAATCTTCCTGTCTCAGGAGGCCAAGGATCATATCCAATTTTTCATATATATCCTTAATCACCCTAACAAGCGTGGGATCAAGATGAGTGAGCTGCCTTTTTGTCTTACTATCCAACGACTGGATATCGAATAAATATGACTTTTCCATTCTGTCTTGTGTTCTACGGACAATAAATTCATCCTTAATATCTTTATATTCATCTTTCCTGATTACAGTAAATGTGATGGGAAATGAATCCTCAACTCTGGCAAATCTTCTCCCCTCATCTCTCTCTTCCATCCTTTCCATCAATCACCACCCTTAGGGACGGGTCAGAAATAACTTGGCATTTTAGCATCTCATCTTCAGGCCATCTTTGATCGATCCTCACTCGCAAAATCCTCGATATAGCACTACTATTACTGCGGTTTTGCTCCCTCAGATCGAGCAAACCTGACCTAAATCTGAGCGCGAAAAATGCCAAGTTATTTCTGACCCGTCCCTAAGTTCTTCTTGACTTTCCGTTTAAATTTATTTAATCTAACAGGAATTTCTGATTGAAAAATCTAAATTTATTGCCTAACTATGTGGTCCAGATTGCAGAGCAAAAAGGTGTTTGAATGCGACTTCTTTGAACAAGAAAAGGATAGATAATGAAGCTGATTGGGAAAAAGATATTCTTTCTGATGATGTTCTTCTATGTTTTACTATGGGGAGGTTCAGGGCTGATTGCAGCAGAGGAGGTTACGGCTCGGATAGATAAAGGTGATACAGCCTGGATGATGATCTCAACAGCATTAGTTCTTTTGATGCTTCCTGGACTGGCTATGTTTTATGGAGGTATGGTCCGAAGGAAAAACGTACTTTCTTCTATGATGCACAGCTTTGCAGCTATGGGTGTGATCGGGATACAGTGGGTGATTATCGGATACACCCTCTCGTTTGGACCGGATTATGGACACGTCATCGGAGGTCTGAAGTACTTTTTCTTGGATGGCATCGGCATGGATGCAGTGCATGGAACCATTCCGAAGTATGTCTTTATAATGTTTCAAGGGATGTTTGCCATTATTACACCAGCACTGATCAGCGGAGCTATTGCCGAGCGAATGAAGTTTTCCACCTATATTGTTTTTATCCTCGTTTGGTCTACATTGGTTTACGATCCAATAGCACACTGGGTCTGGGGAGATGGGGGCTGGCTTTTGAACATGGGTGCAATGGACTATGCCGGGGGAACAGTGGTACACATCTCGTCAGGGATCTCTGCCCTTGCTGCGATTCTCCTTCTGAGAAAGCGGGAAGGATATCAAGAGATCAGGATATTTCCACACAACCTCACACTTACCCTTGTGGGGGCCGGGCTTCTCTGGTTTGGGTGGTTTGGTTTTAATGCTGGGAGTGCCCTGGCCGCGGATATGAATGCTGCCCTGGCCTTTACTAATACCCAGATCGCCGCTGCTGCAGCATCGTTTTCATGGATGATGTCTGAATGGATGATTCAAAAGAAACCCAGCGCCCTGGGTGCTGCTTCAGGGATCGTGGCCGGTTTGGTGGCCATCACCCCAGCAGCTGGATTCGTGGAACCCAAATGGGCCATTGTAATCGGGTTTGCTGCTGGTATGATCTGCTATTCAGCCATCCTGTTTAAAGGTAAAGCTGGCTATGATGATTCCCTGGATGCCTTTGGTGTCCACGGAGTCGGAGGGACAGTGGGCGCGCTGGCCACAGGCCTCTTTGCCACGATTAATGGAGCCGGATTGATCGCTGGAGAGCCCCGACAGCTTTTTGTTCAATTGATAGCAGTGATGGCCACGGCAATTTATGCTTTTGTCATGACCCTGGTCATTGCATGGGTACTGGACAAGACTATGGGTCTCAGAGTCACACGTGATGATGAATCTACTGGTCTGGATCAGACGCAACATGGAGAAATGGGATATAATTTCTAAATTTATATCATTATAACTGGGGAGATATTGTATGTTAAAGATATTATTAAAGAAAAGATATATACTGACCGTCATTTTTATATCTATCATTATATCTGGTTATACACAACCAAAGGAGACTTTTTCAAATCAAAATAATACCTTCGATCTCGAACCATCCGCGCTTCGACAATATATACTTGAAAAGAATAAAGATTTTATGCTGATTGATGTGAGAACTCCCAAAGAATATAATCAAGGGTATATACCAACAGCAGTCCTTATTCCTTACAATGAAATCGAAAGTCATACAGATGAAATCCCCAAAGAAAAGTTGATAGTTCTTTATTGTCGATCAGGGGGAAGAGCCGGTATTGCCGCTTCCAAGCTTAAAGCCCTCGGTTATAAAAAGGTGGTCAATTTTGGTGGTATAAACAGATGGACTTATGAGCTTGAGAAGAAGTAATCCCGAGTAGCTGATTTATAGCATGCTTTTTCGCAGGCTGAAGCCTGCGGCTACCGGAAGAAAAGACTTCTTGTGCGAAAGCGGTGCAGATTCGGGTATTACTTGACAGAAAGGAGTAAGGTCTTGGCTGATAAAGATAGTTATGATCTTGTGGTAATAGGGAGTGGTCCTGGCGGGTATGTAGCATCGATCAGGGGTGCCCAGATGGGTATGAATGTGGCCCTGGTGGAAAGGAATAAGGTGGGAGGGGTCTGCCTCAATTACGGTTGTATGCCGACAAAGGCGTTACTGAAAAATGCAGAGGTATTATCTCTTTTTCAGAGGAGCAAGGAATTTGGAATAACATTAGATAATTTGAGGGCCGATTTCAGTAAGGCCGTGGATAGGAGTAGAAAGGTAGCTACTAGATTATCAAAGGGTGTCGAGTATCTCTTGAAGAAGAATAAGATAGATCTTATCAGGGGTACTGCAAGGTTTCACTCTCACTCAGCTCCAACAAGGTTGAATGAGAAAGGATATCCCCAAGGCCAGGAAGAGACAAAGATAGGGATTACAGATGAGAAAGGGAAGGATATAAGAGAGATCGCAGGAAGGAATATAATTATCGCCACAGGATCCAGATCCAAATCTATGCCTGGTGTGAACATAGATGGGAAAAGGATAATTACAAGCAACGAGGCGATGGTTCTTAAGGACCTTCCTGAATCTATGATTATCCTTGGTGGCGGGGCTATAGGTGTGGAGTTTGCTTATATTTTTGCTATATACGGAGTAAAGGTGACAATAATAGAGATGCTTCCACATATACTGCCTATTGAAGATAGTGAGATAACAGCCATACTCGGGAGATCATTCAAGAAGATTGGGATAGATATAATGACAGGATACAGGGTGGAGGGTGTTACGACAGGTGGCAAGGGATTGAAGGTAAGACTTAGTTCAGCAAAGGGGGCATCAGAAGAAAAGGAGTCAGATATCGTATTAATGGCTATTGGGAGAGAGCCCAATAGTGAGGAGATAGGATTGAAAGAGATGAATATAACCATTAAGAAGGGGTATATAAAGGTAAATACCAGGATGGAGACAGATGTTACCGGTATTTATGCTATAGGAGATGTAGTTGGTCACCCCTTACTTGCTCATGCTGCCATGGCTGAGGGTATAACTGCTGTGGAGACTATTGCCGGGAAGGAGAGAACTATGCCTGATCGTCTCAATATCCCGAGTTGTACCTACAGTCACCCTCAAGTTGCGAGTGTAGGTCTCAGTGAGGAAGAGGCTAAAAAGAGAGGTTATGACATAAAGATAGGAAGATTTCCAGTTAGGGCAAATGGTAAGGCAGTTGCTATGGGTGAGATAGATGGCATGATAAAGATAATTTCCGATGCAAAAAATGAGGAGATCCTCGGAGCACATATAATAGGGCCAGAGGCTACCGAGCTGATCGGTGAGATTGTATTGGCCAAATCTCTTAAGTTGACCCCTTCAGACATAAGTAAGACTGTCCATGCACATCCTACACTTTCAGAGATGATTATGGAGGCAAGTAGTGCAATATATGAAGATGCGATACA
>CAJVYE010000086.1 GCA_913009285.1 uncultured Nitrospirota bacterium
GTGCTCTTCCGATCTCCCGTGTATATCATGAAACAATATCCTCAGATGTTTTATGAAAAGTATAAGCAAAAAGAGTAAATAGGCTATTATTATAGAAGAGGTCAAAAAGATCAACATCACTGAATAGTAGTAATAGCTCACCTTTGAATCACGCAAAAGATAATATATCCCATTAAAGAGATTATTAATTACTTTTCCAATAGCCAATTTATTCTCGGTAATATAGGCCCTTGCAAGAAGGAAGTAGGCAGGATAAAAGATGGGCGACACAAGACTGGCATCCTCAAAAGTTGCAATGGCTTCCTTTGTCTTCAAATTGTCCAGAAATCTCTTTCCCTCTACATAAAGATATCTTGTGACAGGAATGAGATTATCGGTTTCGAGTATTCTCTTCTGATCTATTATCCTTCTTATGGCTTCATGGGACTCATTTATCTTACCTGCCATGATCGCCCTTTTCCATGAGGATAAAGAATCTTTAATGATCGTATTCTCTTCTATATCCTTATATATAACAGCCTGTAATGGTATTTTTGTTTTATGGATCAATGAGGTTGAGGTATTTTGTTTTATATCGCCATATGAATAGGTATGGGTGATAAAGATGATGGTAATACAAATGAAGGTAATGAGAATATTAGAATATCTAATCTTTTGAATAGATAATGGCATTTGACATAAATCAGCCTTATTCTTCAAATAAAGAATCTAATTTATCTTTAGCAGTTGAACTAAAATCTTCCTGAACTATATCCCCGGCAGCCCTTGTCTTGGTTGATGCTATCTTAAAGATCTTATCTAGCTTCACAATAGTCTCCTGTGTATAGAGTCTTACCATACCGATTGTGGTAGTTTCGTCAAACACTATTGCAAGGATTGCCGTATCACTTACAAGGGAGATGTGAATATGATCCTTTTTCCCCTGATGAAATAATACTGAAAATTCAGATTCTCCTAAAATCTTAGCCATCTCTTTTGTTGCAGCGAAACTTCCTGCTATAAGGGCGGAGAGGGTCTCGGGATTAAATGATGCTGTAGTACCCTGCTGTGTAATGAGGTGTCCACTCTTATCAACTAAAAAGGCACATTTAGAACCCGAAACATTGATAAATTCTTCCAGGAGTTTATTGATCTTTTCTATATCTTCCTTGTAAAATATCAATCTATTGTCTCTTATCTCTTTATCACCCATATTTTTTTACCTTATCTTATTTTTTGTTATGCAAATATATCTTTATATCTTTACCCGCCCTTAACTTGAGATATAAACCGGCTATAATTTTTTTCTTCTCTTCTCCCTTTAAGATATTTTCTGGTTTTGGGTCAGAGGATTCTCTATTTGCCACTCGCATCATCTTAATAAAATCGGGAAATATCATCTGGATCAACTTCGAAATAAGGATATTTTTAACAACCTCTCCCTTTATATCTTCGATAGTTAAATTATGTTTACCAAGGTAGTCTTGAAAGGATGTTTGAGAACCATGTTTGGCAATAAATTGTTTCAACTGTCTTTTTACTTCAGTATCTTTTGCCTCTATATTCCTCTTCCTCGCCTCTTGAAGTAACAGGGTATAATTGATAAGTGATCCTAAAAGTCTCTTCTCATTCTCCTTGCTCAGTTTAGGGGTATTTTTTCCTTTTGCAGCCAATCTGCTCTGAATTTGGCAATATTTTTTAAAATCGTTCCACTTAATCTTTTCGCCACTAACCTCAGCAACATTATTATTGACATTACCAATATCAGTACTTTTTTTGGCCTTTTTATTTAAGTCTTCAAGGACAATAGATGCCATTGCCTTAAAGGTTTGGATGACACCCTCACCAGTGCTAGCTACCGATTCAAAGGTGGGGACATTTAAGGTATTTAGTTCCTTATTCATATCAATTGTGTCTATAACATCAGGCAGATCTCTCTTATTGAATTGAATAATCAGTGGAATATCTGTAATGTTAAAGCCATATTCGCATAGATTTATTTCGAGATTCTTTAAGGATTCCAGGTTTTCTCTCATCTTTTTTCTCTGGGAGTCGGCCACAAATATTACTCCGTCTACCCCCTGAAGTACCAATTTCCGGGTAGAGTTATAATAGACCTGCCCGGGGACCGTATAAAGTTGAAATTTTGTCTTCATACCATTGACTGTCCCTATATCTATAGGTAGAAAGTCGAAGAATAGGGTTCTATCTCCCTCTGTTGCTATAGATGTTAGATTCCCCCTATGCCTGTCTGGGGCCTTGGTGTGGATTTGTATAAGATTGGTAGTCTTTCCACTCATTCCAGGACCATAATAGACTATTTTGCAATTTATCTCTTTTAATGCAAAATTTACATGAACCATAAAATCAACATTATCAATAAGTTACCTAAGATATCCCTTTGTTGCTATATACTGTTTTAAATATAAAACATAAAACAGAAAAGATCAACTATCAAAACCAAAATATACAACATATTACGTGCATAAAAACATTAAAAAGATCAAATATCCATCCTTCCACTCTTTTTAAGCATATTTGTAACATCAAACAGGACTATATTCATCTGTTCTATATCAATATCCACATCTGTTAAGATCAATAATATTGACTTTTCTCCAAGATTTATCAAAAATAATTTTCCCTTGGTACTGGTAATGACATAGCGGGAGAATCCTATTTGGTTCATTGCCTTCAGAGAATTTTTTATAGTAAGGCATATGGACGAAGAGATGGCTGACATTAAATCATCTTTATACTCTTCACCTATCTCAGAGGATATAACAATCCCCTCCGGGGTCATAACCAGGCTTCCCTTGACCCCAGGATATTTATTAATAATTTTCAATGATTTTTCGATATTGTCTCTCAACTTATTGTCACCTTCAAATATTTGTTGATTTGGTTTTCTATGTAACTCTGATTGGTGTTCATATCCGCAAGTATAGCTATAATCGAATTTTGAAGATTAGCTATATAGATATTTCCCATAGGACACATTATCATTCCCATTTTAAAATTGCCCAGATCAACCCTTTGAACCCCATTTTGTGAAGATCTAAATATATTAGCAACCATAGTTGCAAAAAGATCCTCATCTATCCCGGTTTTATTATACTTCTTTTTTATAATCGTCCCATATGGATCCACCAGAAATATAGCTAATATTCCATCCATTTTGTAAAAAATAGGCATTTTACTGATTAATACCTCATGGTTAGCAATAGATGGCTCCTCAATAGATACATCCTTAGATACATCTTTTATTTTCTCATTTTTGGATATTTTCCTCTTTGCCTTTGGTTTTTCTCTTGTATCTTTAACACCATATCTTTCCACCTTTTTTAATAGATTAAGTGCTTTTACATCATCAGGGGCCGTAGTAAGTATAGAGTTTAATCTCTCTTTTGCCTTTTCGTGCTGATCCATAACTATATATATTTGTGCGGATAAATATTTTGCTAAATAATTATGCGTATTAATCGAGAGAACCTTTTCGAAGCTTTCCATCGCCAATTTTAAATGTTCTGAATTCTTATCATTGTTGAATTGATGAACAAGAATCTCCCCTTTCATTAAATAAATACTACTCTCTTTAGGGAATCTATCGATCCCTTTATTACAGACGATCAGGCCCAACTCCAAATCCTTAATTGAGATACACCACCTTGCTATCTTTATATATATGGAAGGTAACATTGTTATGTCTACTTTTTCCATATACCCTCCTTTTGTCTGTCAGTTTAAGGTAAAAGCCTTATAAATGTAATTTTTAAAAGATCTTAGTGAGATAAAATATCCGGTCATGTAGTATAAGTCAACAAAATTCTATCCCAATATATTTAAATATATGTTATATTTAATATTTTGGAAAGGCTAAATTCTAATTTATTTGGAAAATGTTTTATAAACTTAAGAAAAAATATATAGAAATTATAACTCAGATCTCTATAAAGGATCATACATTCTTAATTGTCCTCGCTGGACTTGTAGGATTAGGTAGCGGATTTGGGGCGGTAGGCTTTAAATGGCTTATATTTTTTTTTAATAACACTATCTTTATAAAAGGCCATGATCTGTTAGGGATTACTCCAGGTCTGCACCAAATACTCTTACCTCTCCTCCCAATGGCTGGTGGACTACTGGTTGGCCCCCTCTCTTATCTCTTTCCTTCTGAAGCAAAGGGGCATGGGGTTCCTGAGGTAATGGAATCCGTTGCACTTAAAAGTGGGGTAATCAAACCACGTACAGTAGGATTAAGGGCGCTAGCATCTGCTATATCGATCGGTTCAGGTGGTTCTGCCGGACGTGAAGGCCCGATTGTTCAAATAGGTTCAGCTATAGGCTCCACCATTGGCCAGATACTTCTGGTATCAGGGGAAAGGATAAAGATACTTGTTGGCTGCGGTGCAGCCGGGGGAATCGCAGCAACCTTTAATGCACCAATAGCGGGGGTTCTTTTTTCACTTGAGATCATACTCGGTGACTTTGATGTGCGCACATTCAGTCCTATTGTAATCTCCTCTGTAATTGCTACAGCTACAGCAAGGGCAATAGAGGGGGATATGCCCTCCTTTGTAGTCCCACCTTATGAACTTATAAGTCATTGGGAGATACTATTCTATATAATACTGGGTATATTCTGTGGCCTAGTAGCCAGGTTATATGTAAAGACCCTCTACTGGTCTGAGGATTTTTTCGAGGATAGAGTAAATATTCCGACCATCCTAAAACCAGCCCTAGGTGGTTTAATGCTCGGGATTATAGGGATATTTCTGCCCCAGATATTTGGAAATGGGTATGAGGCTATGGGAGATGCCTTAAATGGCCGGATGATATGGTATACGACTTTTATCTTGATATTTATAAAGATTCTTGCAACATCGATAACCCTTGGCTCAGGTGGGTCGGGGGGGATATTTGCACCATCCCTATTTATAGGAGCAATGTTAGGGGGAAGCTTTGGGACCTTCATCCATGGTCTGTTCCCAACTATAACAGCTCCTACAGGGGCCTACGCCCTTGTAGGAATGGGATCTATTGTTGCTGCTGCAGCACATGCACCTATGACGACTATATTGATACTCTTTGAGCTAACAAACGACTATCAAATCATACTGCCAATAATGGTGAGCTGCATCGTCTCAACATTTATTGCAAGACGTTTATCCGTAGATTCCATTTATACACTGAAACTAAACCGAAAAGGGATCTTAATCAATCAGGGCAGAGATGTTAATGTTATGAACTCTATATTAGTAAAGGATGTTATGGTGGATAAGGTAGATACTATCCCTGAGAATGCGCATTTTAAAGAGTTACTTGAGATTGTCACACGATCTAAACATTTCTATTTCCCGGTAGTAGATAACAGAGGAATGATGACAGGGATACTCTCATTTCAGGACATCAGGGGGATGATCTTTGAACATGGGCTGTATAACCTTATAGTGGCCAAGGAACTTGCTACCGAAAATGTGGTCACAGTATTTCCTGATAACAATCTTACTGAGGCATTAGAGAAGTTTACAACTAAGGGGATTGAACAGCTTCCGGTGGTGAAAAAGGAGAATCCAAAAGAGGTTATCGGTATGCTGCGCAGGGGAGATATAATCAATGCATATAACCAGGCAGTGATAAAACAGAGTGTGGAAAGGGAGAGATGAGGGTAATGCGTCTCCGAGGTGAACTATTACGTTTTTTATAAGCGTTCACAGAACACTGAAATTGGAAATTAGGTAATAGTTCAGCCATAATTTTAATCCTT
>CAJVYE010000087.1 GCA_913009285.1 uncultured Nitrospirota bacterium
ATCCCGATTCCTTTCACGTAAAGGTTATGGAACATGGAGATGAATGTTGTAGAGATCTCATCGAAAAAATGAAAGCAACAGGCGAAGAAAGGGTTGAAGTATATTACGACAGCATAAATGCCCTGGGACTATCACTTGGAGAAATGCCTGATACATCATCGATGATTCTTATCTCCTATCGTCCGGCAGATAATAATTCGAAATTCGAAATTCGAAATTCGAAATTCGTTTCTGCCTCGGAGAGGCCTGACAAGAATGGTTTCGACATGAAAACGATAGAGCTGTTAGAAGAGGTAACCCATATCATCTCAGATGGATACAATAATCACGTGGAAATAAACAGCATGGCACAAGAGTTGTCAATGCGATACGAAGAATTGAATATGGTATACGATATCGGAAGGAGAATGGACAGATTTGAGCACCCTGTGATCAATATAGAACTAATAGTAAGGGACCTTAAAGAGATCCTTGGTTCAGACATCGTTTGGATATCTGTACCGGAAAAAGATATAGACGAAATTGTACTTGATTACAACCATATCCTTCCAATAGAAATAGAGGAGTTCAAGAATAAACTTGGAAGGGTTATAGCTGATATTCTCGAAAAAAAGGCTGATAAGATTGTAATGGAGGATATCAGGGATCACTCCCATTTGAAGGGGTGTTTTCCTGCCCCGATAAGTGTTATAGGGATACCTGTTATGGTCAAATATTCGATGGGCGGTTTTCTCTGTACCATAAACATAAATATGACTAAGAGATTCACAACCAGCGATGTACGAATGACCGAGACCGTTGCTGAGCAGATATCAAGCATCATAACAACCATAGAACTATATCAGAACCTGAGGGACTTTTTATTAAGCGTCATCAAGACACTCGTAGCTACAATAGAAGCCAAGGATGAATATACCAAGGGACATTCTGAAAGGGTAAACAAACTATCTGTGAGTATTGCTGAGGCAATGGAACTAGGGGTAGAGGAGATAGAGGACATCAAGTGGGCCTCTATACTGCACGACATAGGCAAGATCGCAGTGCCTGAAGAGATATTAACAAAGCCCTCTTCTTTATCTGATAAGGAATATACATATATAATGAAACATCCTGGAAAGGGATATGAGATATTAAAACCAATTAAACACTTGAAGGGCTCACTCGATGGGATACACCACCATCACGAAAGATTCGATGGTACAGGATACCCCTTTGCTCTGAAAGGAAAGGATATACCACTTGAGGCAAGGATAATTGCGGTAGCAGATACATACGACGCCATGACCAGTTCACGTGCCTATAGACCTGCGATGTCGTCTGAGGAGTGTATCAAAGAATTGAAAAGGTCAAAGGGAACACAGCTCGATCCTAAAATCGTTGACATCTTTGTTGACATCTTTATTGAAGGTATGAAGAAAGTTTCCCTATGAATATAAAGAGAAGCAAGACAGGGACAGTAACATTTATAACACCAGAGTTTCCGATCATAGAAGAGGGTCTTGATCCATTAAACCGTGAAATAAAGGAATGCATGGAGAGAAATGAGATACGGATAGTAATCAACTTTACTCAGGTCCCTTTTATAGACAGCAAGGGTCTTGAAGCACTTCTGGATTATCATAATAAGATCAGAAAGAGAGGCGGAACAATAAAAATTGCAAACCCTAATCCTATCTGTAATGAAATATTGAACATAACAAACATGACTACATACTTTGAGATCTATTTTGATCTGGAGAAGGCAGGGAGGAGTTTTCTATGACAATAGTCCCACTAGTCAAAAAGAAGATGATAGGGGAGATATTTGTTGAATCAAAAATCCTGACCCCTGATCAGCTCCTTACCGCACTGGATGCACAGAAAAAGACAGGCAAACGTCTGGGACAGGTGTTAGTAGAACTGAATATGGTGACCGAGGATCAAATTGTTAATACACTCAGCAAACAACTCGGCTTTCCGCATGTATGGCTACGCAGGGGGCTCATAGACCCAAAGATCGTAAATATCATACCAAAAGAAAAGGCAAAATTGTATAACGTCATACCTATGTTCAAGGTAAAGGGAAATCTCTTCATCGCTACTGCAGATCCCCAGGCAGTCTTTGTCTTTGATGAATTGATGAAGATAACGCGTTGCACAATCCATCCGATATTGTGCAGGGGAACAGATATAAAGAATGCCATAGAGGAATACTATGACGACAAGGTGGAGATCACTGACTTTCTTGCAGAACTCGAGGGACAAGAGATACAGTTAGTAGAATCGATCAAAGAAAAAGACTACCAGGATATAGAAGAGACAGCAGAAGGGAGTCCGATTATCAATCTCGTCAATCTTATTATCCTTAAAGCGATCAAGGATCGGGCCAGTGATATACATATCGAACCTGAAAGAAAAAAGTTCAGAATACGTTACAGGATCGATGGTGTCCTTTACGAGGCAATGACCCATAACATAGAGCTCTATCCAACAGTAATCTCCAGATTAAAGATCATGGCAAAACTTGACATCTCTGAGAGAAGACTCCCTCAAGAGGGAAGGATACAGGTGTATGTTGAAGGGAGGACAGTAGATCTAAGATTTTCCTCTCTGCCTGGTATTCATGGAGAGAAGATAGTGCTCAGGCTGCTGGACAAAAGGAATGCATTACTCGATATCAATGAAATCGGTTTTGACAATGAAATACTTGTCAAATTCAAGAAGCTCCTCAGAAAACCCTTTGGTCTGATCCTTGTAACAGGTCCCACAGGGAGTGGTAAAACCACAACCCTGTATTCAGCTATAAATATGCTTAATACCCTGGAAAAAAATATTGTTACTATTGAAGACCCTGTTGAATATCAATTGGACATCATAAATCAAAACCAGACAAATGATCTACTAAACCTGACATTCGCCAAGATACTGAAGCACCTCCTCAGGCAGGACCCTGACATAATCATGGTCGGGGAGATAAGGGATAGAGAGACGGCAGAGACTGCCATACAGGCATCCCTCACCGGGCACATGGTCCTCTCAACACTCCATACTAACGACAGCGCTGGCGCCATAACCCGTGTGCTTGACATGGGGGTCGAGTCCTACTTAATCTCCTCCTCACTGATCGGAATAATTGCTCAGAGGTTGATTCGTGTCATATGTCCTGACTGTAAAACCAGTTACTTCCCATCGAGTACATTGCTGGATAGTTTTGGGTGGAGTAATGAAAAGAATCTTCAATTGGCAAAGGGAAAAGGGTGCATATCGTGCTACGACTCAGGCTACAAGGGAAGGATAGGTATCTTTGAATACTTTGAAGTTGACCGGGATCTTCAGTCTCTTATACTCAATAATCCATCAGTAAATATGATAAGAGAGTTCAGAGAAAAAAGGGGTTATCCTTCACTCAGGATGGAGGGATTGAAAAAGGTCAAACAAAGATTAACAACAGTGGAAGAGGTGGAAATATCGATCCAGACAGAATGAAGAGATTTTCGATTTGCGATTTTCGATTTAAGGAGAGGAAATACTCATGCCGATCAAGCGGCACAAAGGGAAATGAAAATCTAATCCCCCCTAACCCCCCTTTATTAAAGGGGGGGAGCAACAATTCCCCCCTTTGGAAAAGGGGGGTTAGGGGGGATTTTCAAAGGAACTAAATATGGCTATTCAGATTACAGGGAGAAGCGTACAAAAAGGTCAAGAGGGTTCCTTGATCAGAGATGGCGCTCCCTCCTTAACCAAAGATGGAAAATCGAAAATCGAAAATTCTCTCAGATCGTCTCTGAAAAAAATCATGGATATAGATATAAATATAGGTTTTAAAAAAGAGATATCCGGGAGGGATATTCTTTTCTTTACCACCCAACTGTCACTTATGCTCGAGACAGGCACACCCTTAAACACAAGTATCTCTGCCATCTCAACTCAGATAGAAAATCCAAAATTGAGAGGCATACTCGAGGGAATTGCTGCAGATATAGAGGATGGCAGACTGATGTCAGAGGCAATAGAGAAGTATCCAGATATATTCCATGATATGTATATCAGTATGGTGAAGGCAGGTGAAGGCACAGGGAATCTCCATGAGATGCTGATCAGGCTTGTCAGATTCCAGAAGAAGAGAGAGGAGTTTCTCGCCGCTATGAAGAATTCTATGACATATCCAGCGGTACTGAGCATTCTCGCAACATTTGTTGTGATATTCATACTTACATTCGTATTCCCCAAGTTTGGAGACCTCTTTGAAAGTATAAGAGACGAGCTCCCCATAACGACCAGAATACTCATGAGCCTCAGCAATCTCTTAATATCTTACTGGTATATAGTCATTACAATTTTCTTAATCATAGCATACAGCATATACAGGTTTATAAAAAGCAATAAGGGAATATTGATCATAGATAGACTAAAGATAAGTATCCCATTCCTGTCAGGGATATTTATAAAGATATATGTATCGCAACTAATGAGTATACTTGGATTCCTGATAGGGAGCAAGGTCCCCCTCTTGAATGCTCTGACAATAGCCCGCAGGAGCGTCAATAATACTATTTTTGTCGGCTTTATAGATAAGATACTGGAGAGCGCTGAAAAGGGGGAGGGGCTATCTCCTCCCTTCATGGAGGCGCCATTTATACCTGAGACAGTAAGACAGATGATCAAGACAGGAGAAGAATCAAGAAATCTGGACACAGTAATGATCAGGCTTTCAGAATATTATGAGGATGAGATCAGCAATCAGATGAAGATGTTATCTACAATCATTGAGCCTGTCCTTCTCATCGTGATGGGCATAGTGGTAGGCCTTATTGCCATCTCCCTGATACTACCGATATTCAAACTGTCCAGAGCAGTACGCTGAAGGAGGTGATTACAAAAAATCCCCTCTCCCCGAGGAGGAGAGGGTTAGGGTGAGGGGGGAATTTTTTATTTTCGATTTAAAAGAAAAAAGCGGATGAAATTCTGAGGAGTGACAGCACTTGTGCTGTCCTGAGGCTGTATAAACACTATAAGGAGTAAAGAATTTTAGAAAAGGAGGTGCGAAACATTCATGCCGACAAGTCGGCACAAAGGGGAAGGAAAATATTACATCACCCTCCCCTTTCTCCCCTCCCAATAAGGGAGGGGAGAAAAGAGGATATGCTCCAATCAAGGGATGGTGGGAGAAATCTTTGGAGTGAAAAAGTTGTTAAAACTTTTTCATAGAAGAGAAGGTGCCCCATCATAGGTGGCATTTACAAACTTCTTTGTCCGTGCTTCTTTAGCATTGTACAAAAACAGGAAAGAAGGGAAAGGATAATGAAAAGGATAAAAAATATGAAAAAGGTATTAAAAGGTGAAGGAGGATTCACCCTGGTCGAACTCCTGATCGTGGTGATCATACTCGGCGTCCTTGCAGCGGTCGTCATCCCGCAGTTCGGTGCATCAACTCAGGAGGCGAATATGGCCGCCCTGGATTCTAATCTTGCCACAATGAGGAATGCAATCGAACTCTATGCAGCCAACATAATGGAAATTATCCAGGTACAATAACTCAACAAAATGGTACACCTGCCTCAGGTCCTGCTGGAGAGATCGGAAGAGCACACGTCTGAACTCCAGTCACATTCCTTTATCTCG
>CAJVYE010000088.1 GCA_913009285.1 uncultured Nitrospirota bacterium
ATGATACCGCGACCACCGAGATCTACACTCTTTCCCTACACGACGCTCTTCCGATCTCACAAGATTATGGAAATACACTAGCTGCAACATTATCCATTATTTTCTTTCTATTATTATCAACAATCACAAAAGATCGTAAAAAATATATCTTTCTCCTAATCGCCTTTTTGACAATATTTATTGCCTTACATCTTACCTATACAAGAGCCACATGGGTTGGCTTTGGTGTAGCTGCTTTAATAGGATTGTTTTTTAGAAAACCATCTTATTCTATTCATTTCATTATGGCATTGTTATCTATCATTCTTTTATGTTACTTCACAGGGATAATAGATATGATAAGGGATTTCTTTTCTCAGGAACTCACTTTAATGGGAAAATTTGCATACAGAAATGAGATGATTAGAAGGTCTCTTGCCTCCTCATTATCCCGCTATCCCTTATTGGGGATAGGTATTCTTCGCTCCAATATCTATATCTCTAATCCCTATTTCTGGCCACCTCATAATACCTTTACACAGATATTAGCTGATATTGGTATTATTGGTCTTACTACATATTTGTCATTGTTATTTTATTTAATAAGCAGGCTCTTGATAGTCATTGTTACAGTTAAAAGTAGAGATGGGAAGACAATTGCCACTGCCCTATTACTGGGATTAATCAGCATTATAACTTATGGCCAGTTTGACCCAGATTTCCTTCGAGTATTCCCCTGGTTATATTTTGGATTAACTGAAAGTGCAATACTGATTTTAGGTAAAGAAGAGGAAATAATTCATGCCGAAAAGTCGGTAAAAATTGGTGAAACGTGACGGGTGACGGGTGACGGGTGAAAGGTGAAATAACCACAAAATATCTTGCAATCTTAAAGATGTTGTGGTTAAATAAAATCAATTTTGATACTGTGAGGTGAATTAAATGGAAGAACGTACCTTAGCTGATTTTTGGTTTGCACTCTACAAGAGAAAGAAATCAATCTTTGTCATTATTATTACTGCCATCCTTTCTGCTGTATATTTTAGTTATACATTAGAAAAGGTTTATGAAGCCAAGACTGTCTTTTTTGTTCCCAATAAAATCGATACGTTTGCCTTCTATGCCGGTGAATTAAATCCGAGTATATTGACTCCTCCGGTTCCAATACCTGATCCAAATATCAATGCAGTATATGTTGGTATCTTAAGAAGCATGAGCGTTGCACGGAGGGTACACAAAAAGGTTCCACAAAAGAGTATAAAAGCATTATTAAAAGATGTTGATTTTGTTGTAAGCAACGAATTTTTATTACAGGTATATGTTAAGGATAATGACCCTAAAGTGGCAGCAGATGTAGTAAATGCATATCCAATATGTTTTAATGAAATGTTTAAACAGTTTTTTGCCAATCCTACACTTAAGAGAAAAATCAATGTAGAACAAAAGATA
Organism: uncultured Nitrospirota bacterium; assembly: GCA_913009285.1. Classification (GTDB taxonomy): domain Bacteria; phylum Nitrospinota; class Nitrospinia; order SZUA-224; family SZUA-224; genus SZUA-224. The sequence goes on from CAJVYE010000088.1 coordinate 1,429, forward strand.
AAGGAAACTGAACCAAAAGTTTTAAAGAGTAACAAAGATCTAGAGAATTTTAGAAAAAGATATAAGACTGTCTCTTTAAGGGAGGATATCTCTCAACTTATAGCCGATAGCGCTCAGATACAAACTAAGATTATTGATGCCCGGGCTGCAATTGCTAGTGCGGAGTCTTATCCGGATAAAGTTAAGTGGAGGAATAGGCTAATTGAATATACAAAAGAGAAACAGAGGATAGATGACAGGCGATTACAGATAACAAAGATAATCTCACAAGAGGATGAGATAGCCCAGGCAGTTAATCGTTACAGAAATATGTTGAAAAGCCTATATATTCAACTAGATGAAATAAAGGCACAAGATGAACGAGAGATGCAAAATGTGGTTGTAATCGATCCTGGTGTGCCTCCCAAAAAACCAGTTTTTCCTATACTCTGGCTTAATGTTGTTATATCCGGTATCGGTGGTCTAATTGGAGGGGTATTTTTCGCATTTTTTATGGATTATGTTGATAGGGTTACAAAAAAGAGGAGATTTGAGGCAATAGAGGGTGCTGAAAAAATATAAATGTTAGAGCTTAGTGAAAATAGAAAAAAGGATATAGAGAAAGAGGAATATTGGAAAATTATTTCCCGACTCCAAGCCAAAGAGGCCATGAAAGGAAATATTCCTCGTCTTTGGTTGATGCTTAGAAAAACAGGACCTTTTCTGGAAATAATAGGTGAGGTGCTTTTAGGCATATTTATTACAGAATTATCGATATTTATTAATTTTGCCTTATTTAATTTTTTGTTCCATATGGAGTTTTGATATCATATGTTCAAAAATTGTAAAAGAATAGAGAGGTTAGAAAGAATCTACAGGAAAGAGATCAGGGATAGACTGACAAAAGATATAACAATAAAGAATGAAGAGATGATAAAAAATGGTCTTTACCCGTTCGAAGGTCGATGGCTTCCCCTTGATAAGATAAAGAAATATAGAAAAGAGTTAAAGAAAAAGAATAGGGAGATCTTTTTTGAATTGATCTTTCTGCTTTTATTTATAGGATTCATAGCATTTGAGTCTTATAACGTGCTGCTTTGGTTATCATCTTAGGTACTGCTTGAGTATATTTAACCCAAAAAATTGGGAGATACTATGTTCTTCTTGTATACTTCATATTTTTTTTCCAAATCTAAAAACCAGATTAATTGACATATCTGTTGATTGTATATATAATTGGGAAAAACTATAGGGAGATGAGTGATGAAGAGCGGCTTCTCTAAGAGGGTTGAAAGACGGAAGTTTTATAGATTGAAGAGCCCTGTTCAGGTGAGGTTCAGGATAATCAGTGGGGACAATAAAGGGGGATCATCGAGGTTAATAAAGGGTAAAACCGAGAATATCTCAGAGGGTGGCATATGTCTGGAGACAAATCTAGTACAGGTAGATGGGCTCCATATATCTCATGATAGTTCTATGCTTTATAAAAACAGGCTTGAGATCGAGATAGACCTATCCCCAGAGATAGAGAGTATCAAGGCGATTGGTGATGTCATCTGGTATGACCTTAAGAGAAAAAAGGACCAGTATACATACAATGTTGGAGTATCTTTCTCAGAAATCAGTGAAGACGACCAAGATAGACTCAACAATTTCTTGTTACAGAAGTGACCTCCACGCAAATGACTAAAACGTTTCTGAATTTCTATAGCTTATTGATAATAAAAGGTTTTTAATAGAATGATGGGATAGCAGTGGTGCTGCGGTGTTGCAGTGCTATATCGAGGATTTTGAGATTGAAGATCGATCAAAGATGGCCTGAAGATGAGATGCGAAAATGCCAAGTTATTTCTGACCCGTCCCTAAGCTCAAATGGAGTTGACCAATGATCAATGATACCACTAGCGTAAAAGAGCTGCGTCATGGCATCCTTATAGCCATAGAAGGGATTGATGGGGCGGGGAAGACAACCCAATCGAAACGTCTAGAGAGCGATCTGGCAATGGAGGGATACAGGGTAATCTATTTGAAGGAACCGACCGATAGCAAATGGGGAAGAAGGATAAGAGAGATCGCACAAGTGGGGAGGGATAACACTTCACCTGAGGAGGAACTATACCTTTTCACAGAGGATAGAAAAAAAGATGTGTATAGGAATATAATTCCAGCATTGGAGGATAAGAAGATCGTTATAATGGATAGATATTATATATCTTCCATAGCATATCAGGGGGCATTGGGCATTAATACAAAAAAGATAAAGGAAATGAATGAGGAATTTGCCCCTGTACCTCATCTGGCTATCATCCTGGAGATCGAACCAAAACTTGGTATATCAAGAATCATCATAGGAAGGGGAGAAAAAAATAATTACTTTGAAAGGGAAAAAGATCTAAAGAAGGTAAAAGAGATATTCGATTCCCTTAATGAACCTTATATAGTAAGAATAGATGCCTCTTTACCTGAGGATCAGGTACATAGAGAAATAAAAGAGGTGGTAAAAAGATTCATACGCAATCAAGATATATATTAGCCATTACAGGCGCTAGTGGCGCCTTTTATGCCAAGAAGGTCTTTGATCTTCTTCACAAAATGAACGCAGAGATACATCTCATTATCTCCTCCAATGGTGTATCCATTCTTAAGGAGGAGACAGGGATTACACCTTCTTACTTTGAGGGGAAGGGAATATATATCTATAAAAATTCTGCTGTTAATACAAGTATAGCCAGTGGCACATTTAAGTGCAGCGGAATGGTTGTAATTCCATGCAGCATGGGAAGCATGGGAAGGATCGCAAGTGGTATCTCTAACGATCTCATCAGCAGGTCAGCCGATGTAACCCTTAAGGAGAGGAGGAGGCTTATACTTGTTCCAAGGGAGACACCTATAAACGAAATTCATATAAGAAATATGTTAACCCTGAGTCAGGCAGGTGCTATTATACTCCCTGCCTCGCCAGGCTTTTATCACAGACCCCAATCCATTGATGACATAGCAGATTTTATCGCTGCAAAGGTCCTAGACCACTTGAATATAGATAATGATCTATTGCCATGTTGGGGGAAGAAAGGGGATGATTGAGCGACTTAAGATAATACTAAAGGATATAAAATTTGAGCATACCGTCTTCTCCTTACCTTTTGCCCTGATGAGTGCCTTCTTGGCAGCAGATGGTCTACCTCCTCTCAATAAACTGTTCTGGATCGTGATAGCAATAGTGGGGGCTAGAAGCTGTGCAATGGCATTCAACAGGATAGTTGATGCTGTCTATGACAGGTTGAATACCCGCACATGTAATCGGGCGCTCCCATCCGGAAAGATTAAACTCCATCACTATCTGATCTTTCTCCTTGTCTCAGCCCTTTTATTCCTCTTCTCATGTTACATGTTGAATACAATGGCATTTCAGCTCTCACCACTTGCCTTAATTATAATATTCTTCTATTCATTTACAAAGAGATTTACTTCCAACTCCCATCTATTCCTTGGGCTGGCTCTCAGCTTAGCACCTATAGGTGCATGGGTAGCTGTCAGAGAGGAGATATCCTTAATATCGATTATCCTGGGTATAGCCGTATTGCTCTGGCTTGCAGGCTTCGACATAATATATGCCTGTCAGGATGTCGATTTTGACAAGAAGCACGGTCTCTTCTCTATACCCCAGAGGTGTGGCATTACCAAGGCATTGAGGCTATCATCAATATTTCATATCCTGATGGTAATATCGGTCCTTTCCCTGATCATGATAGATCAGCTTGGTTTACTCTATCTCACTGGTGTAGTACTGGTAGCCCTACTACTTTGGTATGAGCATTCTATTGTAAAACCAGACGACCTTTCCAAAATCAATATCGCATTCTTTAATGTGAATGGGGTGATAAGCATAATGTTGACGTTATTTGTAATCATAGATTGTGTATGGATTTAAAAAATTATTATCTTTCCATAATTTTTTATTGAAAAAGATATGTTATTTTATTATAATTAAATTTTACAAAGCTCAAAGTAAAGGGTAATCTTTATGTCAGAATTGAGCTCATTTGGAAGGATACTAATACTGTTTGGGGTAATCCTTATAGTTATTGGAAGTATATTCCTATTCGCGGAGAAATTGCCATGGGTAGGAAAACTCCCGGGGGATATCTATATACG